>CAZDYT010000012.1:0-20345 GCA_964509395.1 uncultured bacterium | reverse complement strand
CACCACGGACAACGAAGTCGAGCAGGGAAATGTCAAAAAGCGTGGGCGCTAACACGCTTCTCGATTCGACGGTGGCTACGGCTCGGCATGTGGACGGCCGCGTGCACTGCCTTCCAGTGGACCGTCTTCCAATAGTGGGCGGTGATCGGGTGGTCCGATCGCCTTGAGGAGCCCTACACGGTGCTCGTCCTCACAACTGTGGCGAAGCAGCCCGGGACTCGTCGGCTGGTATGGCCTACAGCGAATCCCCGAGAACGTGCCCCAAGCCGATCGAACCGATTCGGCATCCTCAGGCGGTTCCGACAACCCAGAACGTACACAACCGACGGATTCATCCCTCCCTTCGGGACCGCAGAGCTATGAGATTGGAACAACGCTGGTCGGTGACCGGAGATGGCGTTGGGAGGGCGCTCCTGATGCTGGCGGAGTGCCCAATAGGCCGTGGCGACAGGATGGCTGTCGGTTTTCAGAAGGTAGGGATGTCAGAGAAAGTTGGGGCCCGGGGCATGAGCAACCCGCATCTGCGAATGCGCAAATATCTACACACCGAAAACAAGCACATGGCTTCTGCTTGAGCTCTTTCGCAGGGCTTCAGCCGAAATTGCCCCTGTTTACGACGCCACCTTCCCCATGCCTCTGGAGAAACACCCCCTCGACGTTGGCACTCGTATTGCTGTAGAAGTGTGACGGAGGAGGACTCCGCGAGTGAACGATCTGCGAGCTGACGTCGGGCACGAGACACCTCGACCACCCCAGCCGTACCGGAGCTCCTCGGTCCCACCGAAGCTGTGGATTCTTTGAGACGGCGTTCCAGCTTGAGGGCGCTCGACGCAAACGCAAACAGCCAACGCGCCGAGGCCAGCGTCACACGTCACCCGGCCCTCATCGACGTCGCGTCGTTAACGCTGTCCGTTCGCCTGCTTAGGCGCAGTGAGGGTTAGCAATGTACGCCGAGTACTTTGGATTCCGGGACGAGCCCTTTAACGTTACTCCCGATCCCCGCTTCTTCTATGAGAACCCCATGTACCGTGAGGCTTACGCCAACCTCTCCTGGGGGATCGGCTCACGCAAAGGTTTTATGAGTCTGATCGGCGAGGTTGGCACTGGAAAGACCACGCTGCTCCGGCGACTAATGGCGAACCTCGAAGCGGCTGTCCGCTTCGTTTTCATACCTAATGGCATGCTGAGTTCTGACGATTTGTTGTCATTCACATGCGCCGAGTTGGGGTTGTCCAGTTCTGACGGGGGATGGCCGCATAGGGTCGAAGCGCTTAAGACATTCTTGGTTGGTCAGCTTGAGAGAGGAGGCACGACAGCTCTCCTGGTCGACGAGGCGCAGCACCTGGGAGAGGACGTGTTAGAGAGACTTCGGTTGCTCTCCAATCTGGAGATGCCGGGTCAGAAACTGCTGCAGATTCTTTTGGTGGGTCAACCCGAACTCGCGGTGAAACTGGACCAACCCCAACTGCGTCCCCTTAAACAGCGCATCGCGCTTCAGTGCCGACTGGATCGTCTAAGGTACCGCGAGATTGGCCAATATATTGAGTATCGATTGTCTGCCGCGGGCCATCCAGGCGGCGAGGTTTTCAGCCCGGATGCGGTTCAAGAGATTGGCTTCTACTCCAACGGGATTCCCCGCCTGATCAACATCATTTGCGAAAACGCATTGCTGACGGCATACGCCACGTCCCATCGCAAGGTGTCTGGCGACATCATCCGAGAGGTAGCTCGCGACCTCCGCGTAGGGCCGAGCGTAATTGGAGTAGGGGCTTCCGACTGGCACTCGCAGGGACGGTTGGCGCGAGGCACGAAAGCAACAGCCCAATCAGGTGCGGCTGAAAGGACTCCGGCGATGTCTGGAGCGCGGGCACGCCGCGCGACCTCGACATGGGAGAAGAGGCGGCGACCGTCCATAGTCCCATTCGGCTTCCACCTTGGCTGGCTGCGGGGTTCTCTAGGCGCGTTGACGTTGGTTCTACTTGTGGGATCCGGCGTGTCCGTCTGGCGGCCTGATGGCTCGGTTCTGGCCGCCGTTAAACAAGGGTTCGAATCGCTTGGACGGGAGGTGGGCATCTGGACCCACGGCCCGATGGCGCGCGCGCGTTCACAGGGGACAACCACTACCGAACCATCCGAGACGACCTTGAGAGCTGGCGCCCCATCCGTACCCAAAGCAAGTGAGAGTGTACTGGCGCCCACAGCCACTGCGAGCGTGATGTCTCCCCCAATCGTTGCAGGAGAGCCTTCTGAAGGTTCGGAGCGGAACGGGCAGGCCGACGCTAGGGCTGCGGCGTCGGTCGAGAGCCCGCATGCTGAAAAGATGGAAGCCAAGCCCGCGAGTGACGCAGTGGAGTCTGGGTGGCAGACAAGATACATTTCCATTGAGCGTGGGTCCACTATAAGCGCAATAGCAAGGAGCGCGTACGGACCACAGATATTCTTGGCACTTGACCTTCTAAAAGAGTTTAATCCGCACATCGAGAATCTGAACTGGGTCTTAGCTGGTCAGAAACTTCAACTTCCCGCCATCACGCGACAGACTCTCCTGCGTCAACAACCCGACGGGACGTACAGCCTCATTTTGGCGTCCCGTCCCAGTTTGGCTGACGCGGAGACACTCAGTCAGGCCGTGCGAGCCCGAGGATATGAAGTAAGGGTCACTCGGCGCTCGGTATCTGACAATCTCTCATTGTACCGCGTTGAGATTGAAGGCCTGAGAGATGAGAGGGCGGCAGACCGAGCTTGGGAAGTGGCACATGCCAGCTCCTGGCTTCCGGTTAGTGCGAATCTGTAACGTGACTAGACTCGACTGAGTCGTAAAGGTGCCGGCGCGTGCGGTCGGGATGACAGAGACGTACCTGCCGTAGCCTCCCAGTCGGCTCGCCGCAAAGTTGTCTACTGTGCTGCAGGCGCTAGCCCTGAATGCCTAGGCGATCGGGATGCTCCGGTCAGCAGCGACCAGCGGGCCGCCGGGCCCCGGCGAAGAGCAGTAACGAGAAGCGCTGTCGTGCGCTGAAGTGCCGCTAGATGGTTGTTCCAACGTGGTCCAGTATCGGGCCGCAACTGCAGTAAGGCGACCACAGGAGCACACGAGGATAAGGAGCGTGGTATGAACTGGAAACCTTGGCAGATGACTCTTACGGCAGTCCTCCTCTTCGCGGCGACGGTCCTGCTCGCCGGCTGTCTGAAGAAGCCAGCAGCGGCGGGGGCAAGCCTTGGTAGCACCGTAGGAGCCGCTAACACCACGGGTAACTCGCGGAGTGCGACCGGTAGCCTAGGCGGCGGGGTTGCGGGCACGATCACCGGCGCCATTGGCGTGGGTGCCGCAGGGGAAGACGGTACAAGCCGTCCAGGTACGGTGGGTTTTGGCGTCGCGGGCGCGACAGGCACGACGATCCCGATGCTCCCCTCGCCGAAGGAGTTCGTGGAGACCTCGGCACTACGGGACGTCCATTTCGACTTCGACAGACACGTCATTCGTCGGGGAGACGAGCAGATCCTGGCGGACAACGCGCGCTGGCTCAAGGCGAACCCGACCGCGCTACTCCTGATCGAGGGGCACGCCGATGAGCGCGGGACTAACGAATACAACCTGGCGCTCGGAGAGCGTCGTGGGAATGGCGTCAGGGACTACCTGGTTTCGCTCGGGGTCGAGGTCGGCCGGATGACCGTCATCAGCTACGGCGAGGAGCGTCCGATTTGCACCGAGCGGACGGAGGCCTGCTGGACGCAAAACCGCCGCGCCCACTTCCTCGTCAAGCAGTAGCCCGCCGTTGCGAGGCCCACGACGTGCTGGCGTGGCCTCTGGGCGCCATCTCGGCGTCTGTTTCACCACCTGAGCGGGCTGGTGCCCCAGCTAAACCAAGCCCTGACCGAATCCGATGGAGTGGATACGGAACGTGCCGAATTTCCGATGCCGGTACCGCCGCTAGACGGCGGGCCAGGACGCTCAGGCTCGGGTCCAGACGGGCTGGACCCGAAGCCATGCAGCAAGGCCAGTACGCGTGGTTGGCCACCGGCGTTATGCGGATCGTCCATGAACATATACGGGGACTTTTCACGGATACGAAGCCCCGAACTGGCAGAGGGCGTCGCGGAACTCCGGCACGCCTTGGCGCCGCCGGTGGCTGAATGGGCGGCACTCCAACACTGCACTGACTCGGGCATCGAAGCGCCGGATGGAGTGCGGTCAGGTCGAGTCCCAGCTCTTTATGATTCAGGCGCTCTCCAATGTCGCGGGAGAGGGCCGTATTAGCCTGAGCCGGGTGTGAATCTCCTCGTGAATCTGACGGGGATCTCCAACGACCACGAAGCGTCGAACGATGTCCTCAAGCTCGCGGACGTTTCCAGGCCACGAGTATTCTGTGAGCAGAGCCAGGGTCTCACGATCCAGCTCGGCATCGCGGTCATACCGCTTCGTAAATCGGAGAAGAAAAAATGAAGCGAGGGCGGGAATCTCGTGGCGTCGTTCCCGAAGGGGAGGGATCTGAAGGTCCACCACTTTCAGGCCATGGGAATTCTCCCAGAACCCACCGCTGGTGGCAGTGAGTCTCAGGCTCTGCGTAGTCGCGGCCACGAGCCGCACGTCGACTCGGATCACCTCCCGACCGCCGATCCGAGAAAACTCATGGTCCTGAAGTACGCGAAGCAAGCCAGGCTGGAGCGCCTGCGGAAGCATCCCAATCTCGTCCAGGAACAGGGTCCCGTGGTTGGCAAACTCCACCCCGCCGAGCATGCGCCTGACAGCTCCGGCGAACGCCCCGCGCTCGTGCCCAAAAAGCTTAGACGCTAGGCGGTCCACGGGATTAGCAGTGCAGCTGATCTTGATGAACGGGTGCCGATGGCGCGAGGAGGCAACATGAACGACGCGCGCCATGAGGTCTTTGCCAGTCCCGGGTTCGCCTCGAATCAGGACAATTGCGTTGGTTTCGGCGACGTTGGCAATCATTGCCCTGATGGCCTGCGCCCAAACACTCGGGATACATGCCCCATGGAACTCCGTCATCCCGATGACGCTGTCACTCATCGTCGGCTCGCTCTCCCGCGACGCGTTCCCGACTCCAGCTCAACACGGACCGCGCGACGGAGGCAGGCCACCAACGCATAAACGCCCCTGCCGGCCATCCTGCTGATCGACAGGGGCGGCGGGGCATAAGCTTGGCTTGCGCCCTCATTTGTTGGGCCTTTGGGGGTTACAACGTGCTCGAAGTCTAGGTCTCCCCGGCTAGGCTGTCAAGGCGAAAACCCTCGGGTTGTGAAAGAAGTCACAGGGCGGACCCCGGCAATCCGAGCTGCCGCCAGAACTGCTTCCCAATCCCAATCAGGGCCTCGGTGCTGTTCAGACCACATCTGCCGGATACGGCTGCGCCTGTCGGGAAAGCTTACGATCCGAACAGCACCAGCCTCGGGGGGTCAGCATCCCTTCGCGGTTTAAACGTTTTGGCTTTGGCACGAGCTATGCTGCCCTGATCGCAAGGAACAATTCGCCTTTGCGAGACGGGCTCGTGCTGTTCCGCCACCGTGCCCAAGGCAGAGGGTATGGAGGAAAAGGGGCGCCACGTTGCTATATGGTCGCTCTCCGAGTGTCGGGCGCGCCTGATGGATCACAAACGAGGACTTCGCGGCGGCCTTCGGGCTCACGGAGCGGCAAAGGGGAGGAGAGCGCTCTTGTATCGTAGTGGACAGTGGGGCTAGGGGGTCTGGTCCGAATGCCCCTCATCGTTAATGATGACAGCTTTGCGCTTGTCACCGAGCTTGAGCTCCGGAAGGCCATTCGCCTGCACTACCCCATTTCCATGCTGGCCGTCCTCCCTGGTCCCAAGGGTCGCAGCAAGACCCTTTATCCTCGTCTCACGGGGCAGCTCGCTGGCGTGATTGGCCCGGTCATTCGAGGCACGGACCTGATCCACCTCCCGGCAGCCGAGCCGAGTCTACACGTTCTCCTCGTTGACGCGCCGTTTGACCAGCTCGACGGAATTATCCAGCGGATCACAGAGGAGGTTGGTCGTCACACGTTCCAGCTCAACGACGAGCGGAAAGCCGTCAGGCTCAGCCTCGGGGGTGCTTGCTTTCCGACCACCGCTAGCACGCTGCAAGATCTCCTAGCCCAGGCAGAATTGCGTGCGAGAGAAGCCCGCCGACGCTCCGAGTCAGCGTAGCTCGGTTTTGAGCAGCCAGCTGCCCTGGTCACCCCCCTCGGCCCGCGCCGTCACAGCCAGTGCCTGCAAGCCCTACCGGGAGCTAATCGAGTCCGCGTAGCCTTCACTCCGATCGGGTGGAGCACACGCAGTCCCGGCCACCGATGTCAGGGTTGGGTACCGGCTGGCGCGCCGTGCCGCGGCTGCTTCGACCGACTGCTGTTTCGAAAGGAGCGAGCGCAACCATGGCGCTCAGAAACGCCGATGGTCCGACCGACTATATGTGCCCCGGATCCAGCTCGATCTGTGATATCTGACGCCATATGATGCTACCGATCCGAAGCCACGCTTTTGAGCGGGTCGCCTGCATCGGTCTGCTGGCTCTGTGCGTTGCCGCCTGCACGCGAGCACGGGTATCACCCGCCAGCGAGCTTAGGATGATGCCCAGCGACAGGGTTGAGTCGGTGCCCGAGTGGCGGCCGGGTGATCGGTGGGTGTATGAGTGGAGAAGCGGGAGCGATACCGGGGTCAAGACGGTAGACATTCTCGAGATCAAGGACCTAAACGGCGTTCGGTACTACGTGGCAAGGATCGGAGACGTCGACCATTACTATACGTTGGATCTTCACTGGGCGGGCAGCGTGCGAGACTCAAAGGTCGAGGCACGCATGATTCCGCCGCACCCCTGGTTTGTCTGGCCTCTCGAAGTGGGGCGTCGGTGGGCCCACCGCGGGACTTACGAGGAGCGGAATACAGGACAGCAGCACCAGGACGACTTCGCCGTCGTGGCCGCTGAGACGATCGAGGTGCCGGCCGGACGATTCGGCGCTTTCAAGCTCGTCCGCCAGGGGAGCCACGTCGACTTCGACGAGTACTGGTTCGCTCCTGAGGTCCGGTGGTACGTGAGGTGGATCGGCCGCCGTGGCGAGATCCAGTTCGAAGAGCACCTGCGCGAGTATCGACCCGCGCCGAGATTGATTCCGAGGACCGGGTCGCCCGATTAAGGCTCGATCTACGGGCCGCGGCCTGTGCCGGTCGGCGAGGTGCCGAGACGCGTTACCAGACGAAGGGCACGAGGCGCCAGCGAACCCGGGCGGCGTATCCGGCGTACCCAGCCAAGATGCGCTCTTCTCGCTGGATGCGAAGCAGCTGGATGGCGGTGCTCGCGCCCAGCGCGATCACATTTCCCCACGAGGGGTTGACGATCAAGTACCCGACGTAGAACCAGAGTTCGGCGGCGTAGAGCGGATGCCGCACCCAGCGATACGCCCCCGCAGTCTGCAGGCCCCGATCCGCCGGCGCGATTCCGAATCGTCGGCCCAGCGAAATCGCGGCGGCGAGCATGCCCGCGATGCTGAGGATCTGTACGTTTTGTCCCAGCCATGGGAGGCCGCCCGGCGCTGGCCTCAGCCCGACAGCGGGCAAGAGCGTGCCGACGACGGCGAGGCGCGTCTCCCATGAGGTCCCCGAGGCTCGGGCTGGGTGCCGCATCAGGAACAGGGCAGCCAGGATCGTGAAGAATACCAGCAGACCCAGATCCACCGGACTGCCTGTCCTGCGCGCGCGGGCCAAGAAGAGCGTGGCATACAGCGTCCAGCCGGCAGCCACCACCGCGTCGAAAAATAGCTCTTGCCCCCGCTTCGTCAGCATCGGAACGTCCTTCTCGCGCGTGCTACCTCACCGGAGATCCGACTTCCGCTCCGTCCACGTGATCCCTTCGGGCAAGCGGAATTTCGTCAGCGTGTCCACGCTTTCGCTGCGCCCCGTGAACCAGGCGTCGTGTTCCCAGAGGATCCCGTGCGGGAGAAGGATCCTGCCGAGGACGATCTCGCCGGTGTCCGTGAGGAATACCGGTCTGAGCTCCTGGACGCGGAGTTTCCCTCCTTCCGCCAGGTAAAGAGTCGGCCGGGCACTCCCGGCGACCGGGAGGGCGCGGTAGCGCAGCACGATGGTGTAGACGCCCGCTTTCATCTGGCGAAGGTAGAAGATATCCGGGATGGCAGCGGGCGGAGGGAGCCGGAGAGGTTCGAGAGGGACTCTCTGCACCACGCCATCCGGCCGGTCGGCACGGGCACGCCAGATGGCAGTCACCTCAGCGTCTCCGCCCGCAGGTGCCTGCGTCCAGTCCATCAGGAGAACGCCCATGGAGAGGGTCGGCGCCGCGGCGCTGACCGTGACCGTCGGACTCCGCTCCCGTGGCACGCCATTGCTCGGGACCTCGGCCCACATCCGCAGAAACGGCTCGAAGACCGGGACGACCTGCCGGAAGCGCCCGGCCCAGACCCTGACCAGCATGCGGCGCTCGTTGACGTAGAGCCAGACGCCGGAAATCTGCCCGTCCTCGACCTGCCCCTCGACGACCACGACCGGAGGGGCATCGGGTGGCAGGTGGTGTCCATCCTCCGGGCTTCTGATCGTGACGCTCGGCTGAACTCGCGGCGGACCGTAGAGGCCAAGACGCGCAGGCGTGCCACCCGTGATCTTTCCGGAGGCGCTCTCCACCCCGCGGTCAGTGAGCCCTTGGCGGGGCCCGTCCACCCGCACGAGCGGTGGGCCCGACGCCACTCCCAGCGGTGAGCCAGACGAGCCAGGGGGCGGAACGGGGCCGGGCGAGCCCGCTGCTGACCCGGTGTCGCCCGGAGTCGGGGCTGGCGCGGGCGGCTGACTCGCCAGCCCGGTCGTGAGCGCCGGGAAGGCGATAGGATCGGGAAGAATCGTGTCACCGGTGTCCGACGACTGCCTCTTGGGCGCCCGGGGTCTCAACCCGGTGCCGGCGCCTCTATCGGCGCTGCGCTCAGGTGGCCACGGCTCTCCCGATCGTGAGAAGTACCCGGGCTCCGGTGCGGCGGGCGCCAGCTCTGTCGCCGCGGGAAGCGGGTCCGGCGGGTCCGGCGTCGAGACCGGCGCCGGCACGATGGCAGGCTGCGTTGGAGGCTCCGGTTCGCCGGCTGGAGGAGAGAGCGGCAGCCGAGTCGCCGCTGAATCGGCGACCGCCGCCGCTGATGGTTCCCGGCGGTGAGAGGGCAGGCCGCGTGAGGGACGCTCGGCCGGCGCAGGGGGGGCGTGAACCGGGAGCGGCGCTACGGCCAGAGATGACGGCGCCACCAGCTCCACGGGGACTATGGCATCGCTCTCGGCTGGGGTCGCAGCCTGCGCCGGCTCAGGAGCGTTCACGGCCTTCGGCCGGGTCGCACCGGTCCCGGCTTCCAAGCCCACTCGGGGGCGCAATGGACCCACCCCTTCGCCACGAGTGACGGCCGCGCTGGCCGCCGCCCCCCGCGGCCTCCCGGGTTCGACGGCTTTCGACCTGGTTGCTTGGCTGGCGCGAACCGGTCTCGCAGTCGAGATCGCGGGGCGCCGATCCTGAGCGTGGGAGACCTCGCTCGGGAAGAGGGCCTCGTTCGGCGGCGCGACCTGCAGAGCGGCGCGGCCGGCCGTTCCAGTGGACTCGCCGGGCCGGCGGGCGATGATCCCCAGCAGTGCGCCGTGTAGAAGCACGGAGCAGGCCAGCGCGACCGTGAACCCCTTGGTCCTGGCGGTCTCGCGGATGTCCCGCGGCGCGCCCCCGCGACTGCGGGCCCACCAACTGCCCCGGGAGCGCCGTTCCACTCGGCCGGCGGTCCCGTCGTTGTGCGCCCCGGGCGAGCGTTCGGTGGGGGGACCTGGCGTGCTCACAGGCGCGCGACCGCGGCTATTTGACGAGCTTGATGCGTTCGGCCAGGGCCCCGATGGGAGCAGCGTTCACGATCGGATTGGCGTCCGCAAACGAGGAGCACTCGAAGTACCCGAAGATGCCCCGGACGCTCGGATCCAGAGCCCCGTCGCTGCACAGTGGCGCGCTGTTCCAGTCGGCGGGATTGTCGACGGCACACCGGGGGAGGGGGCCCGTCTGGTTCCGGATGACCTGCGTCATGACGAACCGGCTCCAGCCGACGATGTACCAGTTGCCCGAAATCGGCCCGGGCGGGCACGGGCTGGGCGGGTTGGGGAGCGGGCTCGACTGGATCAAGGGAACGTACACCTCCCACCCGTGACCGGTGTACCCGGGGCCGGTCTTGCTGGTCACGGTGTAGATCGGCGACGCATTGAACTGGGTGACGAACGTGTCCAGGAGGTTGTTGAATACCGACTGGATCATGCCGTTGTTGGTGCCGACCTGGCTGTCCACGGTCAGGGACGTGCTGCACCCCCCGCCATTCGCCGCGTCGTTGATCGCCCCATTCAGGTCCGGCCCGCTGGGCGTGCCCGGGCCGCTCGGGTTGATCCACGCGGCCGTGTTGGAGCCGCCCGCCGTCCCAGGGGTCGCGCCGCTACTGGAGATGAAGGTGATGGGCGCGCCACAGCCCTGTGAGTTGAAGGCCCCCGCGTCAGAGAAGGAACACGTGGTGACCCCGATGGGGAACACGCACGCCCCCGGGGGCACCGTGGCGGGCGGGTTGGCGATCGCGATGGCGCACGCCCGAACCGGCAGAGCCCCAAATCCGAGGAGATTGAGGAACGAGGTGGGGATCGTCGTCGAGTACCGGCACAAGACCGCGTTGACCTGGGCCCCGTTCAGGGAAGGGGTGAACCCGGCCGGGGAGCCATCGCAAGGCCAGGTCTGACCAGTGGCGGCGGCCTGATTCCAAATCCCGAGCACGATGTCTCCGGCGGGGGCGTTCCCCGAGTTCAGGCCCAGCGTGACGCTGCCGCCCCACGGGTTGCGATAGGGGTTCAAGCCGGCAAACTGCTGCGCGAACTGGCGCGCCGCCGGGAAATAGGAGTCGTCGAAGCCGAGCTTCCCAGCCCCCGCCAGAGCCGCCGCGTCCATGCTTCGCCGCAGCTCCTGGCGTGCCGAGGCGAGATAAGCGACGTCGATTCCCATCCCGGCCATCACACCCAGGAAAACGAGCAGGGCGGTGACGAACAGCAGCACGGTTCCGCGCTGGTCCTTGAGCCGACGCAGGGGCACGGTCTCGCCTCTCCCCCCGACGCCCCTCACCGCCGGAAGCGGATCATCTCGAGCTCTTCCCACGGGATGTCGACGCGTCCCTGGGGCGTCATCCCGCGCAGGACCATCGTGCCGAGGCTGACGTCGTCGGCCTCGAGACGGGAGCCGTCCGTCAGGAACGCGGTGACGGAGTAGCGGAAGAGCGTGGGCAGGAGGGATGGGAGGAACGGGTGCCCCGGGACGGGCTGCCGGGAGAAGACCAGGGTCGCGATGTTGGCCAGGGGAATGCGGCTGAGGACTCCCTGCCTGGAGAGGGGCAGGATCTCGACTTGCTCCTGCGCCTTCAGCGGCTCGGGGCGTTGCGGCTCCGACGGGCGGGCTCGGAGGCCGAAGACGAAGACGGTGGGGGTCCTCCCCCCGGGTGGCGACGGCTCCGCCTCCTCCGCCTTCGGGATGACGGTGTAGAAGACGTGGAGGCTCGGCTGGGCGAGGGTCCAGGATTGCCCGCTCCAGGTCCGTACCTCGGCGATCACCTCCTGCGCTCTGGCCGGGACCGCGGAGCCCGCCAGGGCGGCGAGGATTGCCAGGCTGAGCACGATCCTGGGTGGCATGACACCCTCCGTCATCTGCCTGAGAGCGCGGTGAACGCTTCCTGGAGCCTGATGAGCCCGGGAGCCAGCGTGACCAGGAAGAAGACCGGGAACAGGAACACGACGGTGGGAAAGAGCATCTTGAGCGGTGCCAGGTAGGCGCGCTCCTCGGCCCGGTGGCGCCGCGCGACCCGGGCGGACTCGGCGTGGACGCGGAGTGTCTTGCCCAGAGACGTCCCCAGCCGATCGGTCTGGATGAAGGCCCCGACCATGGCCTTGACTTCCTGGACCCCCGTCCGCTCCCCCAGGGCGCGCAGCGCCTGGTCGCGCGGCCGGCCGACCCTCATCTCGAGGTGCATCCGGAGCATCTCCTCGTGGAGTGGACTCCCGCGGGCGCGGGGCTGCTGGGTCACGCGCGCGACGGCCGCGTCGAAGGCCATGCCGGCTTCGACGCACACCATCAGGAGGTCCAGCACGTCGGGCAAGGCGTGGACGATGGCGAGCTGGCGAGCTCGGATACGGTTGCGCAGCCAGAAGTCGCCGAGGAAGCAGCCGACGGCGGCGAGGATGAGGGATGCCGCGAGCAGGTGGGGCAGGGCCCGTTGAACCATCAAGCCGTAGAGGGGATACGCCAGGCCGCACAAGGCCGCCACCGCCACCTTCGCTCCGACGAAGAGCGGGACGGCACGCGGACTGTGGTACCCGGCCCAGGCCAAGCGCTGCCGGTATCGCAACAGGCCAGCCCCGCCACGCGGCCCCGCCGCCCGACCCAGCCCCTCGAGGGATCGTTGCCATCCCGCCCTGGGCTGGTCTTGCCAGCGGAGGATGGAGGTCGGCTCGACAGCGGCGGCCGTCGGGATCAGACGTTCTCGCGGCACCGTGGCCCAGAGCCGATAGGCGACGGCGGTGGCGAGTAGCGTCACGCCCGCGACGACCAGGAACGAGAGCAGGGCGTAGGCCACGGCGGACATCGCGCCTCAGACCTGGATCTGAGCGATCCGCCAGATCACGAAGAAGCCGATCGCCTCCAGGAGAACCCCCGCGGCGATCAGGTAGGGGGCGAGGGGCGAGGCGAGCAGCGGGTCGAAGTAGCCCGGGCTCTGCAGCGCGAACAGCATCGCGAAGGCGACCGGACTCAGCCCGATGCAGACGGCCGACCAACGGTGCTGGGCGGAAAGGGCCCGGGCGTGGCTGAGCAGCTTGAAGCGCTCGCGGATGACCTCGCTCAACCGGTCCAGGATCTCCGCCAGGTTCCCACCGGCGGACCGCTGGATGCGGATCGCGGTACAGAAGAACTCGATGTCCGAAGTCGGGATGCGCCGCTGGAGCCCGAGGAGCGCTTCGCCGGGGTCCATCCCGAGTCGGATCTCTTCGGAGATCCGCCTGAACTCTCCGCCGATGGGATCGGGACTCTCCTCGGCGGCGAGCTGGATGGCGCCGGTCAGCGCGTACCCAGCGCGGATGGAGCGGGTAATCATGTCGAGGGCGTCGGGGAGCTGCTGCTCGCACTGCACGATGCGCCGGTGTCGTCGGTACAGCAGGTAGAGGACCGGCGCGGCACCCGCGCACGCCGCGGTGGCGACGCCCAACAGGGGTTGCCAGGTGCGGAGCCAGCCGGCCGCGCCCCCGGCCAGGGCCGCGGCGGCGGTGAGGAGAAGAAAATTGATCGGCGCCAGGCCGACGTCCGCCGCTTCCAGGAGCCCGGTGAGCCCGGCATAGAGCCGTGTCCGCGTCATCGGCGTCGCCCATCTCGTGGTGCGCCATGGGTCTGGCCGGAACGCCTGAGCATCCCGCTGCCGGCTGGCCTCGGCGGCGTCATGAAGCCGCTCGCGGACCCGGCGGCGTGTGGCATACGCCCACCACACCCCCACCGTGAGCGTCACCAGGGACAGGAATACCAGGGTCGCCAGGGCGAGGGCCATCAGCGTACGGCCTGCCGCCGGGAAGGGTCGAACAGCTCCGGCGGCAGCCGGATCCCGGACCGAAGCAGGCGCTCGGTGAAGTGCGCCCGCACCCCGGTGGCGCGGTGGTGGCCCATCACGCGGCCGTCGCTCGCGATGCCCTCCTGCTCGAAGATGAAAATGTCCTGCGTGGTGACCACCTCGCCTTCCATGCCGACGACCTCGGTGACGTTGGTGAGCTTGCGGGTCCCGTCGCTGAGCCGCGCCACGTGGATGACCAGGTCGAGCGCAGACGTGACGTAGTCCCGCAGGGCGTGCATCGGGAGCCCGACTCCGGCCATGAGGACCATGGTCTCGATCCGGGAAAGCGCCTCTCGCGAGGAGTTGGCGTGGACGGTGCACAGCGAGCCGTCGTGGCCCGTGTTCATCGCCTGGAGCATGTCCAGAACCTCGGGCCCCCGCACCTCTCCGACGATGATCCGGTCCGGCCGCATCCGGAGCGCATTGCGCACCAGGGCGCGCTGGGTGACCTCACCCACCCCTTCGAGGTTGGGTGGCCGCGTCTCCAGCCGGACGACGTGCTCCTGCTGAAGCTGGAGTTCGGCCGAATCTTCGATGGTGACGATGCGCTGGTCGTTGGGAATCGCCTCGGACAGCACGTTGAGGGTCGTGGTCTTGCCCGCGCCCGTCCCGCCCGAGATGAGGATGTTCAGCCGCGCCCGCACCGCCGCGCGGAGGAACTCCGCGAGGTCCGGGGTCAGCGTGCCGAACTCGACGAGGTCCGACATCCGATACGGCTCGACCGCGAACTTGCGGATGGAGAGGATTGGCCCGTCCAGCGCCAGCGGCGGAATGATGGCGTTCACCCGGGAGCCGTCCGGCAGGCGAGCATCGACCATCGGCGACGACTCGTCGACCCGACGGCCGACGCCGGAAACGATCCGCTCGATGATCTGGAGCAGGTGGGCGTCGTCGCGGAAGACCACGCTGGTGCGCTCCAGCTTCCCCCGACGCTCCACGTAGATGGCTCGGGGCCCGTTGACGAGAATGTCGGAGACGCTCGGATCGCGCATCAGCGGCTCGATCGGCCCGAGCCCCAAGGTCTCGTGCTGCACCTCGCGGACGATACGTTCGCGATCCTGTCGGCTGAGCGGCGTTTCCTCCGCCGCCAGCATGCTCTCGACCACCTGTCGGATCTGCTGCTGCAGCATCTCCGGCGGGAGAGCGTCCAGCTTCTCGAGGTCGAGCCGCTCGATGAGCTGGCGATGGATCCGGCCTTTGAGCTCGTAGTGGCGGGAACTCTCTCCCCGGCTCCCTGGCTCTGCGGGACCGCTGTTGCGGGGCGTGTCGACTCGGCTGTCAGGGAATGCCATCTATCCGGCTCCCTGAGACGCCTTGGCGGACCCCATGAAGCGGAGCAGGGACGCCACGCGCTTCGAGGCTCGATTCGCGGGCATCGAGCCGTTCGTCAGCGTCTCGGCGAGTTGCCGCAGGTTCCTGGCGATCTTTGACCGCGGGGTGGCGGTCACGACCGGCCGCCCGTCGTTGATCGATGCCACCACGCTGGCATAGTCGCTGGGCGTCCTCCAGTGGATCGGCATCTTCAGTGCCTCGCGGGCGCGGTTCAGCGTGACCTCATTCTCCCCGGTATCCTCCCTCATGATCACGGCCCGTACCTTGCTGAGGTCCAGTCCGAGCTGGCGGAAGGCAGCAAGCCCCGCTGCGCCGGAGCGGAGGGCGGCGACGTTGAGTCCGACCAGAAACAGGATCACGTCGGAGGCTTCGAGCGCGGCGCCGGTGCCAGGGTCGAGGTCGTGCCGCAAGTCGAGGACCACGTGATCGAAGTGCGACCGGATGATCTCGAGGCCAGCCTGGACCTGCTCGCCGCTGAACTGGACGGGCTCCATGCGAGGCGGCCCCGGAAGGACCCAGAGCCCACTCGCATGCTTCACCAGGAGGCCGCGCAGGTAGGCCTCGTCCATCCGTTCCACGCTCTCGAAGGCGTCGAGCACAGAGTACTTGGGCCGAAGATTCAGGAACGTCGCGACGTCCGACTGGCGCGTGTCGAGGTCGATCAGGAGGGCCCCCTCGGGCGCCTGCTCGGCCAGACAGACGGCCAAGTTGGTGGCCAGCGTGGTAACGCCCAGCCCGCCCTTGGTGGAGTAGACGGAGATGACCCGGCCCGCCCGCTGCTGCGGTAGGGCGCCCACCCGGAACCGGGCCACCTTGTCCAGCGCTGCGAGCAGTTCGGAGCGCTCCACCGGCCGACGCAGAAACTCGAACGCGCCGGCGCGGATCACGCGGATGACGAAGTCCGCCGGGACGCCGGGGCCGGTCGCCAGCAGGGCGGCATTCGGCACGGCGCGGGTGAGCCGGTCGATCGGTGCGACGGACCACGCGTCGCTGTCCTTCGCCCCTTGGGGAATCTCGACGAGGATGACGTCGGGTCGCAGGGCAGGCGCCTGCAGCACGGCGTCGGAAAGGCCGGCAAACTCGCCCACCAGGCTCACGGACGGAATGCCGGCCAGCATCCGCCGCAGGCTGGCGCGGGAGTCGGGGTCGGAGTCGAGAACGATCGTCCGCAGCAGGGGGCGCATCTTCTCTCCTCTCTTACCGAGGTGGGAAGTTGCTTGTCCCGAACGGGCGATCGACGACCTCGCCCACGCCGGGGATCCCCGGCACAAGGGTGAACTCCTCCTTCTCGGCCTCCCGCAGTTCCATGAGCTTGGCGGGATCAGGGATCGCCGGCGACCCGGTCGGAGAGGGTTTGACCAGCTTCACCGTCACGATGAAGAGCAACTCGCTCTCGTTGTTTCGGAAGGTCGTGCTGCGAAAGAGCGCGCCAAGGATCGGAATGTCCCCCAGGAGCGGAATCTTTTGCACGACCTGCCGGACTTCGTTGTTGATGAGTCCGGCAATCGCGAAGGAGTCTCCGTCCTTCAGGTCGATGGTGGTGAACGCCTCGATCTTCGTAATCGCGGGGACTCGGAACCCGGCAAACTGTAAGCCCCGCGCGAAGTCGAGGTTCGAGACTTCGGGCCGTACCTTCATGTTGATCGTCTCGCCGTCCACCACCACGGGCGTGAAGACGAGGCCGATGCCGAACTCCTTGAACTCGATGGTGATGGCGCCAGTGAGGGTCTGTGCGACGGGGATGGGGAACTCGCCACCGGAGAGGAATTTAGCCTCCTTCCCGCTCTGGGTGACGAGGTTGGGCTTCGCGAGCGTCCGCAGCAGGTTCCGTTCCGCCAGGGCCCGGACGACCGCCCCGTAGTCGCGCCGGCCGGACGAGATGAAGAAATCCCCGCCGAAGAACTGAAAGTCGGGGCCGCCCCCGATGGGATCGCTCGTGCCCCGGCCGACGGCCGACGGGCTGCTGGTCACGCCGCCCAGCACGCCGATCGGAGCGGAGAACGGGGTGCCGGGGAAAGCGCCGCCTTGGAGCGTGCTGCCAAGCGCTCGAAGGCTAAAGCCGAGTTCCCGGAGGGCCTCGCGGGCTACCTCTGCCACCTGGACCTGGAGCAGGACCTGCTGCGGCCTGACGTCCGTCACCCGGAGCAGGTTGATGACCTTGCCCTTCGGCGCGAACGTCGCTGCGATCTCGCCAGCTGCCGGGATCAGCGCTTCGCTCGACACACTCCCTTTCAGGATGATCGCCTCCTGGGCGGGGTGCACCTGGATCTCATCGCGCGGCGCAATGTCCTTGAGACGTTCCCTGAGGAGCCCCAGGTCCGTCTCCACCACGAGGTCGAAGAACAGGGTCCTGTTCGGGTAGAAGACGACCAGGGAGGTGACGCCGACCGTCTTGCCGTTGATGAGGACCTGGGTCGGGCTGACTATGAACACGTCCGCGGTATTCGGGTTCGTGACAGACACCCGCATGAACGGTTCTTTCAGGTCGAGGACTTGCGATTTGCCGATGGTGACGTCGAGGCGAACTATCCCCTGCTCCGCGGTCGCGGCGCCGGCCACGAGGACCGTCGTAGACACGAGCCCCATGATGAAGCACCAGGCTACGGAGCGAGAGCGTTGAGCACCCATGCCAGCGCGCCTCACTTCGCGATCTTCTTGCCATCCGCCTTGTCATCCTCGATGTCGAGCTTTACCTTGCCGAGCTCCACCCACCGCTCCCGGGTGTCGCGGACGAAGAGGTGGCTGGTCACTCTATCGGCCCGGTGAACCAGGACCAAGTGAGGAGCCGAGTTCACCACCGGGGCGCTGGGGCTCACGACCGGAGCCGGGTTGACGACGAGGTCGAAGAACTGAGCCCGGTTGCGGGGATAGAAGACCACCAGCGAGGTGACGCCCAAGGCCTTGCCGTTCACCAGAATCTGGTTCGGCGTGATGATCTGGACGTCCGCGATCTTGGGGTTTGTCACCGACACCGTGGTAACTGGCTCACCCGGCAGGGTAATCAGCTCCGCCTTGTCGACGGTCACGTAGAGGCGGATCTGGTCCCCCTCGGCTGCCGGCATCCAAGGCACGATGCCGACCAGCAGGGCCGTCGTGAGCCCGAGTGCAAGGAGGAGCCGCGGGGCTAGCTGACCTCGTCGCGAATGCATGGAGCTGGCTCCTTATTTCGCCGTACGTTCCCGTTGCTCGACCTTTGGCTCCATCCAGAAGCCGTCCTCGCTCCGCTGAAAGCGCTGGACGCTGAGCTGGTCGCCACGAATCACGGAGACGGCATACGTCTCGACCACCCGCGTTGGCCCGGCGGCAGGCTTGTTTGACCGCGCCGTGCGGGGGACGGTCGGGCCTCGGTCGGGCGTTTCCGTGATTCCGTCGACGAGCTTTGCGAGGGTCACCCCGGGCGTCTGCACGATCCGTCGGTCGGTGAGGTTCCGCGTGGCCAAGGTCAGCTTCCCTTCGACCTGTGCCAGCGCCAGGCGCTCGGCCTGTTCGAGGGTCAGGGCGAGGGTCACCGTGGTCACCGAGACGGGCTTGTTGTCTCGAAGCTCGACCGTCTTCCCCGCCGCCAGTACCAATACGTCCTGGAGCACGACCTTGGCCTTCCGCTGCCCCGAGCCGGCCCGGAGGTCCTGACTGAAGAGGACGTCGACGCGGCTGTTTGGGAGCACGAAGCCGCTCTCCTTGATCGCGTCGTCGACCTTGATCGTGACCCCGCGCTGGCCATTCGGGATCAGCATCGGCATGATGCCGCCAGCGCCGGCGAGCTGGGGGGCTAGCTTCGATTCGAGAAGAGGCTCGCCGGCGACGATCGAGCTCCGGACCACCCGGCCCTCGGCCTCGGCCAGGCTCCTCAGCGCCCCCGAGGGTACAGAGTCCTGGGGCCAGCGGACCAGCTTGACGTGCCGCTTCGTGACGGTCTCCGCCAGCTCCATGTTGACGGCGGCCACCACGACCTCCTCCTGCGGTTGTGTCGTGACCTGGGTGACCATGCGATAGACGAGACCGCTGGCCAGCAGGCCCATCAACGACGCGAATGCCACGACTCCGACGAGGCGCCGGCGCATCGGTCACCCCCTACTCGTACCGCATGGTCGCCGTCTGCTGGATGGTGATGGACGTGAGCATCGGCAGGAAGACCGGGAACAAGGTTGAGAAAGGGAGACTCACCGTTGCCTGAACCTGGGCGTCGGGGACGCAGGGCGCGGCGCTGCACGTGACGGTCCCGGTCCAAGTTCCCGGCGCGAGGATCTGGTTAATCCGGGCGACACCGGTGGCTGTCACCTGATCCGGCGGGGCGACGGCTCCCACGCGCGCGCCCTCCCGGGCGGCCGTCGTCACGAGCGCGAGCATCAGCCACGCGCGGCTCAGCTCGACGATCGCGAAGAGCACGATGAGGAGCGTCGGGAGGACGACGATGAACTCGAGTGTCGACGTACCCCGCTGGCTCCCCAGCCGGTCGGTCTTCATGGCACCCTGGCCGTGCGGTGGCCGCCGGGCGGCCGCCGCACGGAGCGAAGCCGGTAATTACGGCATGGCGCCGGTGATGGCACCGACGATCGTGTTCAGCGCACCCGTCAGACCAGGCCCGAGCACGCCCGGGTAGATCAGCAGCGCTACCGCGGTAATAAGCCCTCCGATGAGGGTCCACTCCAGCGTCTCAATGCCCCGTTCATTTCGTAGGTACCGCAACACCCTTTGCATCATCGTGCCCTCCTTGCCGATAGATGGGTTGGCCACAGGCCTGCGGAGCAAGCGCTGTGCCAAGGGCGCGGGGTACGTGTAAGCCCTGGTCAGAACACGCTAACAGGTGTCTGAAAAACAGAACCTGCCTGAGCGAAATGATCAGCGCCCTTGGGAAAATCCCCAACCAAAGTGCAAAGGTTACACAACCACGCCAATAGGGACGCCCTCGGCGACCGGAGATTGGGCCGAGGCGTGTCCTACCATTTCGGAGTGGAAAGCGGAAGGGCCACCGGGCCGGTGAGCGGTCGAGGGTCTCCCGACGGGCGCATAAGAGCTGGCGGCGGGTCCCCGGCGCGCTCCGACGCCGGCCGAACATCACCGACGTCTGCACCGACCACGAGATGTCCCCGACGCGGTTCCCCCCGGCGGCGGGAAGAACCTAGTGAGCTGGTCCTACGCGCGCTGACGGGCGGCTTCAAGGGGTGGATTCAGCGCATGCGAACATAGCAGGCATGCATGGCGACGAGTTCGTCGAGCGGCTGCGCGAGTGGGATCCTAGCCGCACTGACATGTGCGGTTCGGGGGCTCCCCTTCAGCCGCCGAGCGGTGCTCTCGCGCCCGAAGCCTTCACGCAGGATTACAATCGTGAGCGGCCCAGCCAACGCGACCGGCTGTCCGATCGTCACTCACTGGC
>CAZDYT010000011.1:0-22131 GCA_964509395.1 uncultured bacterium | reverse complement strand
CGACGCCGCCCGCGCCGCCGCCTAACCGCGGTGCGCGTGATCCGCTGGACGACTGGAACGACGCGTTGCCCTGGCCGCTGTCCCCGCCCGAGCCACCCCGGCTGTGACGGCCGGAGAGCCGGCGCCGCCTGGTGTGCTGCGGGGGGCGGCTCACGGCGGCCGGCCTCCGCGACCTCGCCGGGCTCGACCGCGGGCGCCCCATCGTCCCGGCAGGGTAATTTGCGGCCGGCCGGGGGCGGTTGCTATGATGACGGAGCCTGCCCGGCTCGTCGTGCCCCCCTGTCATCCCGGTCCGGGGCCTGCCGCCGCCTGGCGGCCCGTGGGGCGGCGAAGGCGTCGCGCGCGAGGGGGGCTACCATCCGGCAGGCCTAACCCGTCCTCTCGGGCGGCCACTGGGGAAGGCCGCTCGGCGCCCGTCCCGTTTGGTCCTGGGGGAAGGCGGGGTCGGGTCGGGCCGGTCGGGTACCCCGGCCGATAGGGCCGTCGGAGGGCGTAAAGCCATCCTCCGAGAAGCTTAGGAGGCGTCTTATGGCGTCCGTCTGGAGCGGGGTCGTCACGTTCGGGTTGGTGTCGATTCCCGTGAAGCTCTACGTGGCGGCCCGACCCGAGACGGTCTCGTTCAACCAGCTCCACGCCGTCTGCCACTCGCGGCTCCGGCAGAAGCTCTACTGCCCGAGCTGCGAGCGGGACGTCGAGCGTGCCGAGATCGTCAAGGGCTACAAGCTCGACGGGTGGGTCGTGATGGACGACGCGGACTTCGAGGCGGCCGAGCGCGAGGGTTCGCGCGCCCTCGAGGTGCTCGAGTTCGTGGACGCGGCGAGCGTCGAGCCGCTCTACCTGGAGCGGTCGTACTACCTGGCCCCGCAGGAGGCGAGCGAGCGGGCCTACCATGTGCTCCTCAGCGCCCTCGCGGAGGCCCGGAAGGCGGCGGTCGTTCGCTTCGTCATGGGGACCCGGCAGTACCACGCGCTCGTCCGGCCCGCGGACGGCAAGCTGGTGTTGCACACGCTCTACTACGCCGACGAAGTGCGCGAGCTCGAGGCGCGCTGGAAGCCGGTCGAGGCGTCGCCGCAGGAGGTCGAGTTGGCCGTCAAGCTGATCGACGCCCTGGGGCACGACTTCGAGCCCGCCAAGTATCACGACGAGCACCGCGCGAAGCTCTTGGAGCTGATTCGGGCCAAAGGGGAGGGGAAAGAGCCGGTCGCCCCCGCGGAGCGGCGGGAGCCGACGAAGGTCATCAACCTGATGGAGGCCCTCCGGCAGTCGGTCGAGCAGGTGAAGAAACCCCTGTCGAAGGTGGAGCCCCGGCCGCGCGCGGCCGCCGGCGGAAAGGCCAAGCGGGCAGCCGCTGCCGAGGCTCGTCCGGTCCGGAAGGCGGCCCGAAAGTAGCGCGGGTCGGGCCGTGTGGGTCTTCACGGACCGGGACGTCAGCCGGCTCTTGGCCCTCACGCCCCGCCGGGCGGTGCAGCTTCGGCGCCTCGGCCTCCTCCATCCCGCCGATCGCTCCGGGTCGTACAGCTTCCGCGAGGTCGTGAGCCTCCGCGTCGCCAAGACGCTCCTCGAGCAGGGGCTGACGGTGCGTCAGGTCCGGACGGCGCTCGAGGCCCTCCGGCGCCTGGTTCCCGAGTCAGAGGCGCCCCTGGCCGAGCTCCGCGTGGCGGTTCGGGGCGGGGAGGTGTTCATCGAGAGGGACTCCCAGCTTCTCGAGCCCTCCGGGCAGATCGTGATGGAGTTTTCGGGGAAGGAGCTGGCGGAGGCCGCTCGGGACTCCGCCCTGCGCGGGCTCGTCCGGCCGATCGCCCGGCCGGAGGGCGAGGCCGCGCGGTGGTTCGAGCTGGCGTCCCAGTGGGACGGGGACCCGGCCCAGTGGGAGCGCGCGGTCGACGCCTACCGGCGGGTGACGGCGCTCGATCCGGAGCACGCCGGGGCGTGGAACAATCTCGGCCTGCTGCACCACCGGATGGGCCGGTACGACGAGGCTCGGCGGCACTACGAGGTCGCGCTCGCCGCCGATCCCACCTGCGCCGAGGCGGCGTACAACCTCGGGTCTCTCCACGACGACCTCTCGGACCTCACCCAGGCGATCGTGTGGTACCGCCGGGCGCTCGAGGTCCGGCCGGAGTACGCGGATGCCCACTTCAACCTGGCCTCCGCACTCGAGCGGCACGGTGACGTCGGGGCGGCCCGGCGCCACTGGGTGCGCTATCTCGAGTTGGATCCCGACAGCCGCTGGGCCGAGATCGCCCGGGCCCGGGCCTTCGGGCCGCAGGACGAGACCTGATCCGAGGATGCTCCGTGGGTACCTCGCCCCCGGCGGGGGAGAGGTAGGAGAACTGGATGCGCGTCCTGCTGGTCGGAAGCGGCGGCCGCGAGCACGCGCTGGCCTGGAAGCTCGCCCAGAGCCCGGAGCTCACGCAGCTCTATGCCGCGCCCGGCAACCCGGGGATTGCCCAGGTGGCGCGGTGCGTCCCCATCGCGGCCGATGCCGTGGCTGACCTGGCCGCGTTCGCGGAACGCGAGCGCGTCGACCTCACCATCGTCGGCCCCGAGCTCCCGCTGGCGCTGGGGCTCGTGGATCGCTTCGCGGAGCACGGGCTGGTCGCGTTCGGCCCGACCCAGGCGGCCGCCGAGCTCGAGAGCTCGAAGGTATTCGCGAAGCACCTCTTGGCGCGCTACGGGATCCCGACCGCCCGCTTCGGTACGTTCGACGATGCCACTAAGGCACGGGCATTCGCCCGCGATCTCGGCGGCCGAGCTGTCGTCAAGGCGGACGGCCTGGCCGGGGGCAAGGGAGCGATCGTCTGCCGGGACCTCGCCGCGGCCGCGCGCGCGATCGACGACATGCTCGAGCGGCGGGTATTCGGCGCGGCCGGCGCCCGCGTCGTGGTCGAGGAGTTGCTCGAGGGCGAGGAGCTCTCCTTCTTCGCGCTGACCGACGGCGCCACGATCTGTCCCTTGGCGGCCGCGCAGGACCACAAGGCCGCGTTCGACGACGATCGCGGGCCGAACACCGGCGGCATGGGCGCCTACTCGCCGCCCCCCGTGCTCGACCCTGCCCTGGCCGCGCGGGTCGTCGGCACGGTGATCCGTCCCACAGTCCACGCGATGGCGGCGGAGGGGCGGCCCTACCGGGGCGTGCTCTACGCGGGGCTCATGCTCACGACCGATGGGCCGAAGGTCCTCGAGTACAACGTCCGGCACGGCGACCCCGAATGCCAGGCGCTCATGGTCCGCCTGGCGGGCGACCTCCTCACGCTCTGCCGGGCGGTGGCCGAGGGCAAGGGCTTGCCCGACGCCGCGCCGTGGCGGGCCGAGGCGGCCGTCTGCGTCGTCCTCGCCTCGGCTGGGTACCCGGGCACGTATTCGACGGGCTACCCGATCACGGGCTTCGAGACCGCGACGGCGCGGCCAGGCGTGACGGTGTTTCATGCAGGGACGGCCCGCCGCGACGGGCAGCTCGTCACGGCCGGCGGCCGGGTCTTCGGGGTGACCGCCCTCGGGCCCGACATCTCCGCCGCGATCGCGGCCGCGTACGGGGCGGTCTCGGACATCAGGTTCGAGGGGATGCACTTCCGGCGGGACATCGGGCGAAGGGCGCTGATTCGTTTGGGGAGGCAGCCATGAGCGAGGCCGGGCCACGCGTGGGGATCGTCATGGGGAGCGACTCCGACCTCGAGGTGCTGCGGGAGGCGGGGGAGATCCTGGACATCCTCCAGGTGCCCTACGAGCTCACGGTCGCCTCCGCCCACCGGACTCCGGAGCGGACCCGTCGCTGGGTCCACGACGCGATGGCCCGGGGGGTCTGCGTGTTCATCGCGGGGGCCGGCGGGGCCGCAGCCCTGCCGGGCTTCGTCGCCTCCGAGACCACGCTGCCGGTGATCGGCGTGCCGATCCCCTCGGCCCTCAACGGTCTCGACTCGCTTCTCTCGATGGTGCAGATGCCCAAGGGGGTCCCGGTCGCGACCCTGGCCATCGGCAAGCCCGGCGCGGCCAACGCCGGCATCCTGGCGGCCCAGATCCTGGCCCTGGGCGATCCCGCGCTGGCGCAGCGCCTGGCGGATCATCGCGCGGAGATGACCCGCGAGGTGGAGGCGCGGGCGCGGAAGGTGGAGGAGGCGGCCCGCAAGGGCGCGGCCGGAGGCCCCGGCCGGTGAGGCGAGTCGCTCCGGCATGACCGCAGCAGTGTTCGGCGCCCGCGTGCTCCCGATCGATCCGCGGCAGCCGGCCTTCCGCGACCTCGTGGCGGCGGCGCGCGTGGTGCGGGACGGGGGCTTGGTCGCGTTTCCCACTGAGACCTTCTACGGACTCGGGGCCAACGCCTTCGATCCGGACGCGGTGGCGCGCGTCTTTCGGGCCAAGGGGCGGCCGGCCGACAAGCCGCTCCTGGTGCTCGTCGACTCGCTCGAGATGGCCGCCGAGGTCGTCGTCGAGATCCCGGCGCGCGCGCGGGAGCTGATCGCGCGGTACTGGCCCGGTCCGCTGACGTTGATCCTTCGGGCCCGACCGCACCTGCCGCCCGCGCTGACGGCGGGGACGGGCACCATCGGCGTGCGGATCTCGAGCCACCCGGTGCCGCGGGCGCTCGTGCGCGTCGCCGCGCTCCCGATCACGGCGCCGAGCGCGAACTCCCACGGCGGGCCGAGTCCCCGCACCGCTGGCGAGGTCCTCGCGGGGCTTGGCGAGCGCGTGGACTTGGTCCTGGACGGCGGGCCCACGGCGGGCGGCGCGCCCTCCACCGTCCTCGACGTGACCGAAGACCCGCCGCGCCTCGTGCGGGCCGGGGCCGTGGCGCTGACCCCGGCGGACCTCGGCCAGCCGTGACGTGCCGCGGCGGCGGCCGTGGTATCATCCGAGGGTCCGATGCCGCCTCACGTGAGTGGTGTCATCCTCGCCGGAGGCAAGAGCCGGCGAATGGGCGGGTCCCCCAAAGCCCTGGTTCCCTTCGGTGAGCGGCCGCTCATCCAGCACATCGTGGAGACGCTCGGCGCGGTCCTGCCCGACTGCCTGCTCGTCACGAACTCGCCGGAGCTCTATGCTTTTCTCGAGCTTCCCATGGTGGGGGACGTCTTCCCCGAAGGCGGCTCGCTGGGCGGCATCTACTCGGGGCTCGCGGTCGTGCCCGGAGAGGCGGCTCTCTGCGTGGCGTGTGACATGCCCTTCCTCTCC
This sequence comes from uncultured bacterium, assembly GCA_964509395.1. Classification (GTDB taxonomy): domain Bacteria; phylum Methylomirabilota; class Methylomirabilia; order Rokubacteriales; family DASRDR01; genus CAZDYT01. Next base: position 16,965 of record CAZDYT010000011.1, on the reverse strand, counting down.
GCGGGCCTCATCGCCTATCTGGCCGAGCGGGCGCGGGAAGCCGACGTGGTGATCCCGGACGTGGCCGGGGAGCTCCAGCCGCTGCACGCGGTTTACGGCAAGGCGTGCTTGCCGCCGATGGAGCGGCGCCTCCGAGCCGGCCAGCTCAAGGTCATCGGCTTCTTCGAGGAGGTGCGGGTCCTGCGGATCCCAGAGGAGACCGTCGCGCGATTCGAGGCCCCCGCGCTCGCGTTCATGAACCTCAACACCCCGGATGACCTGGCGCGGGCCCGCGAGCTGTGGGCCGAGCGGTCGGTCGGCCACGGAGGACGGCGCGCCTGAGGCCCGGGCGCCGCGTCGGCTGCCGGCGGCCGCGCGACCCAATGGACGAGGCGTCGCGACTCGATGGTGAGTGACGTGCGCGTCGCCGGGCTTGAGATCGGCTCCATTCAGGAGCTGAACGGTCTTCCCGGTGCGGTCTGCGAAGCCCTCTATGCGCGTCTCGTCCCACCGGAGGTGTGGAGCCGGATCCAGGCGGACCCCCGCACCGGTCGAAACGCGGGCGGTCGCCAGCTCGTGCGCGTGGTGGCGCCGCCCGGGCAACCGTGGGCCCGGGTAGAAGTCCGGGCTTCGCCCGACGATCGCGACGCCGTTCTCCTCGTCGATGTCGAGACGAGTGCGTTCGGAGTGCCCGAGCTCTCCTTCCTGCAGATCACCGACCCGACGGCCGAGCGCTTCGGGATCGATCGCGATGAGGAGGGCCAGGACACGCTCTTCGGCACGGTCTCGCGCAACCGTGAGGAGGAGGCGCGGGCGCTCGCGGCCGGCCTCGCCCCGGGGCAGGTGCGCCGGGGGCTCAGGCTGCTCGGGCACGTCATGGCGGCCATGGAGGACTTCTGTCGCCTGCTGGGCAAGGAGCTGTTCCTCGTCGAGCCGCTCTTTTACCACTCGGCGCTCCTCTACGAGCGGCAAGGATGTGGGTACCTGTTCGGGCAGGAGCTGATGGAGCAAATCCACGTGGAGTTCCAGCCGGGCGGCCGCCTGCACGCCGCGCTGGACGGCGAGACGGTGTTCCGGCAGCCTCGGTTCGAGAAGACGGCGCGGGGCCGGAGCTGGGCGATTCACGACGGGATCTTGAGCGTGCTGGGGAACGCGCCGTGGGGCGGCGTGAAGATGTACCGGCAGCTCGGGCGGCCGGCCGGCGTCTCCACGTTTCCGGGCGGAGCCTACTGATGGATCTCCCGGAGGCCCGCACGCTCGTGGACGTCCTGGCGATCCGCGCTCGCCGCGAGCCGTCCGGGCTCTACTTCGAGCTCTACGACGAGCCGATGACCTACGGGCGCCTGTGGGAGCTCTCCCGGCGCTATGCGGCCAACCTGGTCGCGGCCGGCATCGGGCGTGGTGACCGCGTGGCGATCCTCCTGCCGACGTGCAAGGAGTTCTTTGCGACGTTTTTCGGGGTCATGGCCCTCGGCGGCATCCCCGTGCCGCTGTATCCGACGTTCGGCCCCGCCGAGCTGGCGAGTATCTTTGCCCACGCTGACCCGCGTGGGGTGGTCACGATCTCGTGGTTCGAATCCGCGGTGCGGCGCGCGCAGGCGAGCACGCCCGGGCTCACGCGGATCCTCGAGCCCGAGGAGCTCGAGCGCCCGGCCGCGGAGCCCGCGTGGCCGTCGCTCAGCGCCGAGGAGACCGCGTTCCTCCAGTACACGTCGGGGTCCACCGACCACCCCAAGGGCGTGGACCTCCCGCATCGGAGCGTCTTGGCCAACGTCCGGGCGTTTGTCGAGGCGGTGCGGGCGCAGCCGGGTGAGCCCGTGGTGAGCTGGCTCCCCCTCTATCACGACATGGGGCTCATCGGACTCGGGTTCGGCGCGCTCTACGCGGCCTGCCACCTCCATCTCCTGCCCCCGGATCTCCGCAATCCGCGGCAGTGGCTCGAGCTGGTCACGCGAACCCGTGCGATCATCACGGCGTCGCCCGACTTCGGCTATCGGAACTGCCTCCGGAACATCCACGACCTCGCCGGACTCGACCTCTCCTCGCTCCGGGTCGCGTTCACCGGGGCCGAGCCGATCCGGCCGGAGACGGTGTGGCAGTTCGAGGAGCGCTTCGGGCTCAAGCACGTCGTGGTGCCGGCGTATGGCTTGGCCGAGGCGACCCTCGCGGTGGCGCTGGGCGACCTCGGGGCGCCGATGCGCCTGGACCCGTCCGGCCGTTTCGTGAGCGTGGGGCGACCGATCCCCGGCGTCCGGGTCCGAATCTGGGAGGATGGGCGGGACAGCGCCCCCGGGCGATTCCTCGAGCCGGGCGCCGTGGGGGAGATCGTGGTGCGGACGTCGGCGGCCATGCGCGGCTACTACCGGGACCCCGAAGCCACGGCGCGCGCTTTCCGATCGGGGTGGCTCCACACCGGCGACCTCGGCTACCTCGACCCCGACGGATACCTCTTCGTGATCGGGCGGCAGAAGGACCTGATCATCGTCCGCGGCGAGAACGTGGTGCCACTCGACATCGAGAAGGTCGTGGATGGGGTTGCCGACGTGCGCTACTCCGCCGCGGTGGGCGTGAGTTCCGAGCGCCTGGGCACGCAGCGGCTCGTGGTCGTCGCCGAGGTGCGCAACCCCGACGCCGGCGCCGAGCGGCACTCCGCGCTCGTGCGGACCATCGTCACGGCCGTGCGCCGGATCCGCGGCTTCCGCCCCTCACGCGTCCTGCTCGTCCGGCCGGGGGCGATCCCCAAGACGACGAGCGGGAAAATCCAGCACGCGCGGCTCGCCGAGATGGTGGCGCGGGGGCAGCTCGGGGGTGCCGTGGTTTACCCGCGGCGGGATGCCGAGCGCGCGCCCACGCGGCAGGACCCGGCGCCGTAGCCGGGTGGTGAACGAGCGGCAGCCGCGGCGTCGATCATCCCGGGGGAAGGCAGGCCCGGCCCAAAGGGCTGCCGGAGGGGGGCAAAGCCCCCCTCCGAAGAGGCAGCCGTCCAAGCCTCGGAAGCCGATGCCCCGCAAGCCGCCGAAAGTTGAGGTCCCGCCGACGGTTTACCGGCGCCGCCCCAAGCACCGGAAGCCCCCGGAACGCGAGGACTGACGCGCCGGGCCCAACCCGGGAGACGCGTCAGCGACGGTTTCGTTGACCCTCGGCCGCCGTCCTCGGTAGACTGAACCTCCCGATGAAGCCGACGGTGATCGTCCACTACCACGAGATCAGCCTCAAGGGCGGCAACCGCCCGCTCTTCCTCCGGCGGCTCGGCGAGAACCTTCGCCAGGCCACCCTGGGGTGTGGCGTGCGGCTGATCCGCCGCCTGCCGGGGCGGCTCGTTCTGGATCTGGCCTCGGATGCGGATCGGCGGACCCTGTGGGCGCGGATCGGCACCGTCTTCGGGGTGGCGAACTTCGCCTCCGGTCTCTCGGTGCCGGCGCACCTGGACGCCGTCAGGGAGGCGGTCCTGAGCCTCCTCGAGGGCCGCACGTTCGAGTCGTTCCGGATCACGGCGCGGCGAGCCTTCAAGGTGTTCCCGATGACCTCCGAGGAGGTGAACCGGGAGCTCGGCACCTTCGTGCTGAAGCACTTCACGACGCGTGTCAACCTCAGCCGGCCGGCACTCACCGTCTACGTCGAGCTCCTGCCGAGGGAAGCGCTGGTGTACGTCGACCGGATGCCCGGCCTCGGCGGGCTGCCGGTCGGGGTGTCGGGCCGGGTGATGAGCCTGCTCTCGGGGGGCATCGACTCCCCGGTCGCTGCCTGGCGTCTCCAGAAGCGGGGCTGCGAGGTCGAGTTCGTCCATTTCCACTCGGTGCCCTACCTGGCCGACACCTCGCAAGCCAAGGCGCGGACCCTCGTGGGCCGGCTGGTCCGGCACCAGTTTGCCGCGCGGCTCTGGCTCGTCCCGTTCGGGGATACCCAGCGCGAGGTGGTGCTGGCGGTCCCCGCGCCGCTCCGCGTGGTCGTCTACCGCCGCCTCATGGCCCGGATCGCCGAGGCCCTGGCCCGCCGAGTCGGCGCACGGGCGCTGGTGACCGGCGAGAGCCTGGGGCAGGTGGCGTCGCAGACCCTCGAGAACCTCGCGCGCACGACCGAGGTCGTGAGCCTCCCCATCCTCCGCCCGCTCATCGGGATGGACAAGGAGGAGATCATCCGCGAGGCGAAGGCGATCGGGACGTACGACATCTCGATCGAGCCGGACCAGGACTGCTGCACGCTCTTCGTCCCGAAGCACCCGGAGACACGGGCGAGCCAGGCGGCCGTCGCGCGGGCCGAGGCGAGGCTCGAGATCGGACGCCTCGTGGAGGCCGGTGCCGCCCGGGCCGCGGTCGAAGCCTTCGCGTTCCCCGACGCCATCGCCCCGGCGCTCGCGGATCGCCGGAGCTGAGAGGCCGCCACCATGGCGGAGCGGTCGAAAGTACTCGTGGTCGAGGACGATGAGCTGATGCGGGCGCTCTTCCAGGACGCCCTGACGCTGTGGGGCTACAACGTCACGACGGCGAGCATGGGAGGCGAGGCCATCGAGCTGATCCAGGGCCGGCTCTTTGACACCGTCCTCTGTGACGTCCGCATGCCCGAGATGGATGGGCTCGCGATCCTCCGCGAGATCAAGCGCCACGACCCGGCGATCGAAGTCGTGATGGTGACCGGCTACCCGGCCGTCGCCACCGCGGTGGAGGCGCTCAAGCTCGGGGCGTACGACTACCTCGCCAAGCCGGTGAACCTCGACGAGCTGCGCCACGTCATGGATCGCATCATGGAACGGCGCTTCCTCCGTCGGGAGGTCAGCTCGCTCCGGAGTCGACTCGGCACCGAGCTGCCGTTCCGGGAGTTGGTGGGCGCGTCGCCCCAGATGGCCCGGGTGAAGGACATCATGGCCAAGGTGGCGAGCACGGACTCCCCGGTGCTGATCGAAGGGGAAAGCGGAACCGGCAAGGACCTGGTGGCCGGGGCGATCCATCGGCTCTCCGCCCGGAGCGCCGGCCCCTTCGTTCCCGTCAACTGCGCGGCGATCCCGACGGAGCTCCTGGAGTCCGAGTTCTTCGGCCACGTTCGCGGGGCGTTCTCCGGGGCCGTGGCCGACCAGGCGGGGCTCTTCCGGGTGGCGAACGGGGGCACGATCTTCCTCGACGAGGTGGCCGAGCTGCCGCCGGGGCTTCAGGTGAAGCTGCTGCGAGTTCTCGAAGAAAAGGAGATCCGGCCGGTCGGGTCCTCCAGGAGCTATCCGGTGGACATCCGGGTCATCGCGGCCACCAACCGGCAGCTCGATCAGGCGGTCAGGGACGGGAGTCTGCGCCAGGATCTCTTCTACCGTCTCAATGTGGTTCGGATCGAGATGCCGCCGCTCCGCGAACGCAAGTCGGACATGCCAGCGCTGGCGGCGTACTTTCTCCGCCAGTTCAACGACCGCTTCGGCCGCGAGGTGCAGGGCGTCGCCCCTGAGGCGATGGCGGCGCTCCAGGCGTATGACTTTCCCGGGAACGTGCGGGAGCTCGAGAATCTCCTCGAGCGTGCCTACGTTCTCGGGGCCCGCGGAGAGATCACCCTCGCCGACCTGCCGGCCCTGTCGGCGGTCCCGTCGAGCGCGATACACTCCGCGGAGCTTCCGAAGCTCGCGCAAGTGGAACGGGAGCTCATCCTGCGCGCGCTCCGCGTTCATGACAACGACAAGGATCGCGCGGCCAAGGCCTTGGGCATCTCGCGGCGGACGATGTATCGCCGGCTGAAGGAGTACGGGCTGCTCTAGGTCACCCGGAGGGGGGCGGAGCCCCCCTTCCGGACCTCCCCCGAGGAGGGGTTGCGCCGGCCGGGTATCCGCGAGGCGGGTGGGTGCTCGGAGCGGAACACCTTGAGGCGTTGGCGGTAGTTCTCTCGCGAGTCGCGCGGTTTTCTCCGGCAGACACCCAGGGAAGTGCCCGCCTGTGCCAGGTTGACACAGCGGCGTGTCAGTTCGGCACCGAGATTCGTCGCGTCTCAGGTGAGCCGAGCTGTTTGCTGTTGTTTCGCGGACTTCGGCTCACTGCCCCCTGGCATCGTCTCTGCACATTATCCCGGCCCGCCACGAAACCGGGTTTCCTGCGGTGAAAGGCGCCAAAGAAAAGGGAGCTGACGCGATGGGCTGGGCGGCCGCGAGCTTGGATCTGACCTCGGCAGACCTCGAGCGCCTGAGCGCGGTTGTCGGCGAGCGGTCCGGCCTGGCATTCGCCGAGTCCCGGTGGCCGTTTCTCCGGAATCGGGGCCGCGAGGTGATGGTGAGGAGCGGCTTCACCAGCACGCGACGGTGGATGGAGGAGCTGGAGGCGTCGGCCGGGAAGCGCGGCGCTCTCTACTGCCAGCTGGAAGAGGCGCTCCAGGTCCACGAGACGAGCTTCTTCCGCTACGAGGAGCACCAGCGCATCCTGAGGGAGCGCATCCTGCCCGAGCTCATCCGGACCGGGGGGCTCAAGGTGCGGATCGCCAGCGTCGGCTGCTCGACGGGCGAGGAGCCGTACTCCATCGCCATGACGCTGCGCGAGAGCGTTCGCTGCCCTTTTCCCTGCTCCGTCGAGGTCGTGGCCGTCGATCTGAGCCGCCAGGTGCTCGGCCAGGCGGTGAACGGGACCTACTCCGAGAGCCGAGTGACGGCGGTCCCGCCGGCCTACGTGGCCAAGTACTTCGTGAAGGCGCCGGCTGGCTTTACCGTGGCCCCGGCACTCCGCCAGATGGTCCGATTCCGGCACCACGACATCCGGCGCGGCTTCTACATCGGGAAGTTCGACGTCGTCTTTTGCTGCAACGTGCTCCACTACTTCACGCCGGCGATGAAGCGGGAAACGATGGCGCGCCTGGCGGAGTCGCTGGTGGAGGGAGGATACCTCTTCCTCGGCCACGCCGAGGAGATCACCCCGCCAGCCGGGCTCTTCGAGCCACGCGACCTTCCTGCGGGGTTCGTCTACCAGCGCGTCTCCGGCTCGCCCGCGGGCAGCGCGCTCGACGGAGCCGCGCGGTCCGGCGGGGCTCTCCGCCGTGGGTGAAGCGCGGGCTGCTACGTACGCATCGTCGGTCTGAGGGAGGTGGGGTTCTCCATCAATTGAGTTTGCGCTGACACCACGCACGGTCGGGGAAGGGAGTTCCACGATGTGGCCTGACGAGTCAGGGCTGACCGTCGCGGAGGTGGTGGTGATCGTCGCGATCGTCGGGATCCTCGGGGTGACCGCGTTCGGCTCCCTGGGGAACATCCTCCAGGTCACCCAGTCCAAAGGCGCGGCGGAGGAGGTGGCCGCCGCGATCCGCCTCGCCCGGCAGTACGCGATCACGCGGGGCGCGAACCACTGCATCCAGTTCGTCGGCGGGACCCCGAACACCGCCTTCAGGATCCGCGAGGCCGCGACCACCACGAGTTGTGCCGGCACCAATGTCCTGCCGCCGGCGGGCACCACGCCGGACTACGCGCGGATCGGCCACGGCCTGGCGGTGGTGAACCCTGCGGATCTGGCGATCGTCTTCGACGGGGTCGGGAACGTCAAAAACTTCGCGCCGGGGAATCCCACCGTCACGCTGGAGGTCGATACGAACCCCCACAGCTGCACGAACAACGTGCTGGTGACGCTCTACGGTGGCGTGCGCGTCAGCCAGGGCTCGTGCTAGGAGAGGAGCGCATCATGGCACGCTTGAACGAACAGGGTGTGACCGTCATCGAGCTCGTGGTCGCGATGCTGCTCCTGTCCATCGCCCTCATCGGCCTCGCCGCCTCGTACCCGCTGGCGATGTTCGGCGTCACGGGTGGCGGCTATCAGACGACGGCGAGCCTGCTGGCGCAGCAGTGCATCGAGCTGGCGAAGAGCATGCCCTACGACAGGCTCCCCTCGGACTTGCCCTCGGCCTGCCCCGCGAGCCTGCCGGGGTACCCGGGCTTCTCGCGGGCGCTCACGGTCGCGACCGGAACCCCGACGCTGACGACCACCACCGTCACCGTGGTGGTGACCTTCGCGGGCGGCCAGGGGGCGAACGACACCACCGTGGCCACGGTCCTGTCGCAGTAAAGGGGGGAGCCCATGATCCGGGACATCGGGCAGCGGCTTCGCGACCAACGCGGCGTCACCCTGGCCGAGCTGGTGGTGACGCTCGCGATCTTCGGCTTGGTCATGACGGGCGTGGTCATGACCTGGTCGAAGACCCAGGAGGCGTACTTCGTCGGCTCCGATGCGGCCGAGAACCAGCAGAACGTCCGGGCCGCGATCGACTTCATGGTCCGCGAGCTCCGGGCGGTGGGTCGCGACGTGACCGTCTGTGGATTCGACTATGCCGGACCCACGAGCCTCGACTGCACCAGCACCAAGGCCAACGCGTGTCAGACGAAGCTTGGCGGGGGCTACACGAGCTGCTCGGGGATCTTCGCCGTCCCGTTCGCGACGGCGACGGCCAGCACGATCCTGATCCGGTCCGACCGGAACGACAACGGCACGATCGCCGGGACGTCGAACTCGAGCCCGTCCGACGCGGGGGAGGAGAACGTGCTGTACGCCCGCGCGACGGGCTCGCCGCCGTGCCCGCCGGGTGTCGCCGCCTGCATCACTCGGGACGACGGGACCGGCCCCGTCGCGATGGTGGCCATCGACATCACCGGGCTTACGTTCACCTACTACCCGCGGCCGGGGTTCCCGCCCTGCGACGCGATCCCCCCGCAGAACCCCTGTCCGCCGTTCGGGCTCCCGTTCACGAACCAGTACCAGGCCGACAACATCGGCCGGATCCACATCAGCGTCGTCGCGCAAACGACGATCGGCGGCCAGGTGGTCAACCGGTCGCTCGATACGGACATCGTGCTCAAGAACCGATTCTAGCGCCGTGGCCGATCCCCATCGCATCGATCATCTCGGCCGGGACGCGCACGGCCTGCGGCCGCGCGGCCGTCCCGGCCTCTGGGCGTCCCCGGTCGTCGGCGCGCCTCCCAGAAGGGAGCGACGGCCCGGAGGCCGTAGGCCGGAGGCGTCGCGATCAGATGGTCGACTGCGGCATACGCCTCGGCGCACCTCCTCCGTGCGTCCTAGGGCTGCTCGGGTCTCAGCCACGGCCCCAGGCGGGTGAGCGATGACACTTGACTCATTCGCCACGAACTTGGCGCTTCAAGGACTCTAGAGGGTGAGCGGAGACGGTCGGGACTGGAGGATGCGATGGGTGCGACCGTGAGCAACGAGCGGGGATGTGCCCTGATCATCGCCGTGATTGCCATGCTGATCATGGGGGTGCTCAGCGTCTCCTTCGCGCTCCTGGCGGACATCGAGTCGCGCGTGGGCGTCAACTACAAGCACCAGGCGCAGGCGGAGGGGCTCGCGGAAGCGGCCCTGGAGATGGCGCGCGATGCTGTCCGGACGGCCCCGACGGCGAGCGGCGGCTTCTCGAACTGGCTGAACGGCACGACGGCGAACCACATGCTCCTGAGCGGGGTGTCGCTGGGCCCGGGGGCACTGTGGGCCAAGATCGACAACGACTGCGCCGCCTTCGTGCCCGGGTACCCGACGGCGCTCCAGGAGTCGGGCGCCTGCGATAACACCACCGACACCAACCAGGTCGCCGTCCTCACGGCGTGGGCGGTGGTGGGGTCGAACGAGACGGGCCGCGCCCGGGTTCGCGCGGTCGTCGGCGTGGACAGCCCGTGGAAGCACGTCTGCGCGAACGCGAAGCCTGACAACAACGGCTTCTGCAACGAGCCCGGGAACCGGAACGGGAGCCCGACCGTGACCCCGGCCGACCCCAACGACCCGAACGGGCCGCAGGCCTACACCGACCTGCCGCGGCCCCTGCTCGGCTGCTCCAAGATCGCGCCGATGCTCCACACGGCGACGCCGGCCAACTGCGCGAGCTATCCGGGCATCTATGCCTATCCGTATCCCACGGGGGCGGGCGCCCCGCGGATGGTGATGATGGGAGAGGTCCCGGGGGTCCCCGGCGTCCCCCCGAAGTCGTGTAACGACGAGCCTGCGGGTGGGAGCGGCAACCGGTACTTCGGCTACTTCGACTGCGCCCTGACGACCTTCTGCGATCCGGCCCTGGGGCACCTCTGTCCGGGCGGCGTTGCCCGGAAAGCCTGCCTGAGGCCGACGGACAGCCGGGTCATCCCCGCGCATCCGAACTACGACCCCACGCACTACGTCGCGGCCTCGGGGGCGTGGCCGTCGTCCAATTGCGCGACGGACACGGGCCTGGTGTTCGCGGGTGACCAGGCGTTCGGCAACGACATCGGCTCGCAGGCGAAGCGGTTCGACATCTACGTGGTGAACGGCACGCTCACCGTCCAGCCCAACCGGACGGTCTACGGCACGCTGGTCGTCGAGGGGAACGAGATCAACAACCCCTGCTCGGACAAGGACCTCGAGATCAAGGGCGGCGTGACGCTCTGGGCGGGGCCGAACACGACGCCGCCGACGGCCGGCTGGGGGCTGGACCAGTACGGATACCCGCTGGTCGCCCTGATCTACAACCCCGATCTCCCGCCCCCGACCATCCAGCCCACGTACGCCCCCCAGCCGACGTGCGCCGACATGGGAAGCGCCGGGACGCAGATCCACGGCATGGTGTACTCGGCGGGCCACCTGGAGTTCAACCCGCTGTCGATGGAAGGCAGCGTCGTGGCCTTCGAGATCCAGACGCAGGGCAGCGCCACGTATACGTACAACGTCACGTACGGGAACGCGTCGCCCCCACCGGGCTTCCCGATCGACTTGAGCAACCCGGTCGCGATGATCCGGAAGTCCTTCATGGTCTGCGTGAACTACAACGACGACAGCGCGGCGACTACGAGCTGCAACTGAGCCCCGTGTCCCGAGTACCCGACCCCAGGGAGAGCCGTGCGTGAGCAGCTCCGAGGTCCTCGAACACGGGCTGACCGAGGTCGATCGGCGGGGTGAAACGGCGCCCGCGTGCGAGCCACCCGGGGCGGCGCGCCCCGGAGAGGAGGGCGGGGGCCGCGCTCTCGCGTGCCATCCCTGAGTCGGGCCGGGGATCGTCCGAGCCCTGACGCCCTCGGGCCCGGACGACCGCCCGGACTCGGCTTGGGAGGAGCACGGTCGGCCCGTGCGCTCGACCCCTGCCGCGATGCCCCGCCGCGTCACGCGTCAGCGGAACCGCATCGGTCACGGTGGAGCCACGGGAGTGCTGCGCCGGGGGGGATTCGATGCCAAAAGTGCTGCTGATTGACTCCGATGGGAACCATCTCGTTCCGCTTCAGGAGGCACTGGTGACGGCGGGCTACGAGGTCTCGGTGGCCCTCAGCGGCTCGTTTGCCCTCACCATGCTCGAGCGGGATCGGCCCGACCTCATCGTGACCCTCGGGGAGGACCAAGACATGGATGCGTACGAGCTGTGCTCCATCATCCGGGCCGACCCTGCCACGAAAGAGATTCCGTTTCTCCTCGTCACTGGACCGGCGGGGCCCGATCCGAGCGCCGCCGCGCGGGCCGGCGTGAGCCGGGTGATTGCCGGCAACCTCAACGCTTCGACCCTCGTCTCCCAGGTGCAGGAGCTCTTGAGCCGGACGGCCGAGCCGACGCTGGGATCCCTGCCCGAGGCGAAGCCGACCGGGCCGTCCCCGGTCCGTTCCTGAGGCCGGAGCCTCTGGAGGCCGCGCATGCCCAAGGTGCTCGTCGTCGACGACAGCCTGACCACCCGGAGGGTTGTCGAGTGGGCCCTGGAGACGCGGGGCATCCAGGTGGTCTCCGCCGCCACCGGCAGCGAAGCGATCGAGCGGCTCGAGCGCGAAGCGCCGGACCTGGTGATCTGCGATGTCATCATGCCCGACACGGATGGCTACCAGATCTGCGAGTACATCAAGAAGCACCCCAAGCTCGGCACGATCCCGGTGCTGCTCATTTCGGGGATGGTCGGCGGTGCGGTGCTGGAGCGGGCCGCCACGGTAGGCTCCGACGGACTGATCCGCAAGCCCTTCGGCATCGAGGAGTTGGTGCGCAAGGTCGAGAGCTTCCTGCCCGTTACGCCGCCTCCCGTGCCCTTTGCGGCCCAACCAGCGTCGCCACCTCGAGTCGCTATCCGAGGACAGAAGCCGGGGCCGGATGCTCGCGGGGGGCCTCCGGCTCCGGATCTCAAGGCGTCGCTGGCACAGGTGGCCCGGGCCTCCGGCGTCCTCCGGGTCGCCCTGGTGGACCGTGAGGGGTTCCTCGTCGAATCGGCGGGCGAGAGCGAGGCCGACGCGGACGTGGCGTGGGCGCTGACCTCGGCCGTGGTAGAAGCCTCGGAGGCCATCGGCCGGGAGCTCGGCCAGGGAGTCCTCCACGCCATGATCCTGGAGTACGAGAGTGGGATCGTGCTCCTCCACACGCTGGCTCCCGCAGCCATGCTGGCTGTGGTCGTGAAGGACCCGACTCGGCTCGGGAAGATCCGGGAGAACGTCAAGCGAGCGCTGCCCGACCTGCTTCGCGCCGTGTGACAAAGAACATCCCGGGAGGCGACGGATGGAAAGCGTCAAGCAACCGTTCCGGTGGCTCCTTGCGGCGGCCGGCGTGGTCGTCCATATCTGGGCGCCCACCCTCGTGGCCAGAGAGGATCTTGCTCGGGCGGCCGCCGTGCCCGCGGCGCTCCCCCTCGTGGTCCCGCCGCTCCTTTACGGGCTGCTCCTCGCGAGCCTTCCGCGTGTCTCCTTCACCGCACGCCTGGCCGGAACGGTCTCCCTCTACCTCGTCCACGATCTGCTGAGCCGCCTCACCCCCGGGATCTTCGCGCTGATGGAGCTGGACCCGTCAATGGGGGCCGACGGCCGCGCCCTGTGGGCGTTCCCGGCGGCGGCCATGATTCAGCTCCTCTCCGTACCGTTCGTGATGCTTCCCTTCGGCGACCTCCTAATCCGGCCACGACCGCGCCGCCACGGACGACGTGAGAGCCGGAGGGGTGCGCCAATCTCGGCGCCGACCAGATCGCTCGCCACGTGGGACGACCTGGCCTCCCATACCGCTAGCGGCGAGCGGCTGGCAGATGAGATTCCTCGACGGATGCCGGAATGGCAGCGCCCCGTTCGGCATCCGGCGCCCGCCGTAGCGTCGCGGGAGAGGGCGGAGATCCCGGCCGCGCTCCCGCCTCCCGAAGCGGCGTCGCTCGATAAGCTGCCGACACCCGGTCGGCCGGTCAGACCCAAACGTCCCGAGCTTTTCGAGGTGAACGTGGCCAGCCCTCCGGCAGAGGCCCCCGCCGCGGCGGCGAGCATCGAACCGCCACCGTCGCCGCTCGCCACGGCGCCGAAGGCCGAGGAGGCCCGGCGACCGAGCGTGCTCGACCCGGCCTGGAAGCAGCTCCTGACCGAGGCCGATCGGATCGCGGCGCTGCTCCGCCCCGTCGGTCCGATCAAGGTGGAGCCGCAGGTGGTCAGGGGCGTCACGCTCTTCACCGCTGGCTTGGAGATCACGCTCTTCACGGCTTGCTCGCCTCGCCTGCCGAAGAACGCCGTGGCACGCTCGGCCTTCCGGTTCCTCTCCTTCCTGGCCGCGCGTCCAAAGCCGGGCCCGGTGACCCAGGCGACGCTCCGAGGATCGGCCGGAGCCATGGTCCTCACCCCTCTGGGCCCCCTGAGTGCGGGCGGTCCGGTGGTGGTGGCGGCCATTCCCAACCGGGGCGCGCTGGCGCTCCTCGAGATTCTCTCGCGTCGGGTCGCGGCCGACTACCGCGTGACGCACGCGGCGCTCTCCGTGGCGACCGACGCCCCCGCAGCCGGGCCCCAGTCGCCGACGGACCTCCAGGAGGCTCCCGTCCCGCCGCAGGTGGACCTGCTGGCCCGGTCTTTGGGCGCCTGCGGCCCGGTGGCTCCCCTGGTTCTCGAGGATCGGGCGAGACAGGTTCTGCTCTATCTCCTGCTGGCGCCGGGCGTGGACGGTCCCCAACTGGGCCGGCTCGCCTGCGATCTCTATGGCGCGATGGCGGCTGAGGGCGACCCGGGTGGGATCGGCCGAATCCAGTCCATCGTGCTCCGGCTCGGCTCTCAGCACGTCGTGGTCAAGCCGGTCCCGGAAGCCGGCGGGCGCTCGGCGCTCCTCGTGTCGGCGGGCGGCGGGGAGGAGCGGCCGGGCCTCGCGCAGCTCGCGCTCGAGCGGGCAGCCGCGCGCCTCCGCGCCTCGTCCTGACGTCCGTCCCCGGCCGGATCTTCCCGGGCGAGGTCCGAAGGCCGGCCCGATCCGCACGGAAGGCTCCGGGCTGTAGCTTTGATGACAGGTGGGGACCGGGGTACACTCTGCCCATGTCGAGCCCGCGGATCGTCATCGTCGAGGACGAAGAGTGGGTGCGCGCTCTCTGGGTGGAAGCGCTCGAGGAGGCCGGCTACGCCGTGGAGGGCTTCGCGGCCGGCGCGGACGTCTTGGCCCGGTTGGAAGAGCTGGCGCCGGACCTGATCCTGCTCGACATGATGATGCCAGGCATGGATGGCTTCGAATTCCTGGCTCGGCTTCGTGCGAATCCCGCCTCGGTTCGGATCCCCCTCCTGATCATCTCGGCCCTGGGCGAAGTTCTCGAGATGGCGATCGATGAGCGGGGTGCCCGCGCACTGGGCGTGGCCGGCATCCTCGCCAAGCCCCTGGGCGTGCCCACCCTGCTCGAGCACGTCCAACGGGTCATCGGGCTTCCGACGGTCTGAGGCCGCGTGGCGAGGGTCACGCGGCCGGTGCTCTGAGCGTCAGCAGCGCGACCGCGCCGAGCAGGAGCGCCGCCCCGAGCCCGCCAATCACGCCGAGTCGATCCCCGAAAAAGGCGACGCCGAGGAGCGTGGCAGTCAGCGGCTCCATGAGCGTGAGCACACCCGAGACCGCGACGGGCGTCGTTCGGAGACCCTCGACGTAGAGGATGTACGCGAGCGCCGTCGGCACGACGCCGAGGTAGGTGAGGAGGGCCCACGCGCCCGGACCCGCCTCGACCCGCTCCAGCGCCAGGGTGGGGGTGAGCGCGACGGCCGCGGCCGAGAAGGTGAGCGCCGCGATCAGGAGCGGCGGAACCGTCCCCACGACATCCTTCACGAGAACCGCGTAGACCGCGTAGCAGAGCCCGGCCCCGAGCGCGAGGGCGACCCCGACGAGGAAGCCGCGTGGCAGCGCGTCGAGGTCGTGCGGACCCACGGTGAGGAGGGCAGCGCCCGTGACGCCTGCGACCAGCGCGGCGGCGGTCGCCGCTGTGACCCGCTCGCGCAGGATCGCGGCGGCGAGCACGATCATCATGAGCGGCGCGCTACAGATGGCGATGAGGGCACCCACCGCCACCGAGGTCTTCGCGACCCCGTAGAAGTAACAGACCTGGTAACCGCCCATCGCCAGGCCCGCGATCGCGAGCCGCCACCGGACGTCCGCGACCGGGAGGCGGAGCGGGCCGGCGAGGCCGCGTGCCGCGAGGAGAAGGCACGGGGCCGCGATGGCGACGCGGAAGAAGCCGACCAAGAGCGGCGACATCGGGGAGTCCCGGGCCACCAGCTTCATCGTCGCGCCCGTCGTGCCCCAGGTGATCGCCGCGAGGACGATGAGGAGGAAGCCCCAACTCGGCGTCCGGCGTGAGGGTTGCATTTGCCTCACGGGTTACGGACGCCGGGGAAACGCGAAGCTCGGCGTCCGGCGCGCGGGTTGGTGGGTTTACGGACGCCGACGAGCAGGGAACTGGTGCGGAGGGTGGGCAGCCTTCGCCCCGCGGCCTCAGGGGGATGCGTGGAGGCGCGGCCGGGGTCCGGGGTAGCCGTCGTAGGTCAGACGCTCGCCGTCCGAGTGGAAGCCCACGTCGGCAAGGAGCGAGAGCCACGGAGAGGCGAGGACGGGCCGGTCGTCGAGCGTCTCGACGACGAGGCGCCGCCCGCGCCGCTCGGCGACGAGGGTCCGGAGCGCCTCCGCCCTTGCGTCGCCCGGAAGATCCGCCGCCGTCCAGAGCCGTGTCCCTTCGAGGCCGAGAAGCGGCCGGCCGCCTCGGAGGACGACCAGGTGACCCGGGTGTCGGGCGACCCGTGGCTCGGGGAAGACCGTCCCGTAGCCCAGCGCGGGATCCGCGGCGGAGAGGACGATGACGCGCGTGTCCGGGCGCCGTCGGACCTCGTGGAGGTGATCCGCCGCGGCCGGCAGGGCGTACTGCTCGCCCGAGGCGGGTTGGACGAACAGTCCCCGTCGGACCGTCCCGGCGAACTCGCGTCGCCGGTAAACCGCGACGAGATCGCGCCACGGTGGCGCGTCCTCCTCCTCGCGGGCGAGTTCGCGGAAGACGATCCCGCAGCGCGCGAGGAGCTGGTCCGCCCAGGCCTCGGCGCGTGTCTCCGGGTCCGCGTCGCCCGGTGGAAGCAGCGACCACCGACCCGGGAGCGTGCGGAGGCTCACCCGGAGGCGGAGCGCGGCGCGGCTCGGACGGCCCTCACCCTGCGCCGCGCGGCGCAGGCCCTGGCGCCCTTCCAGGGAGCCGAGCAGGCGGACGGCGTGAAAGCCATCGCTCGTAAGGAGCCCGACGCGCGCCAGTTCCCAGAGCGCGCCGAGGACCTCGGGCGGCTCCAGCTTGAGGAGCCGCGCCAGCTCGTCCACGAAGAGGGCGCCGCGGCTCGAGAGGACCGCGAGCGCCGCCCGCGCCGGCCCACCCAGCGCCTCGGGGCTCGGCGGTCCCGGCTCGGCCGGGACGCGGAGCCAGCCGAGGTCGCCTCGGCTCAGGAACGCGATCGGCGGCGGCCCGCCGGGGCGCGTCCCCACGGGCTCGGGTGCACCCGCTCCGCATCGGACGCGACCCCAGAGGAAGGCACCGGAGAGCGTCAGCTGGTCCAGCATCTCCGGCCGGTAGTCCGCGACGCGGACTGCCAGGATGTCCCGCTCCCAGACGAGGGCCGGCCGCTCGAGCCCCTGGAGCTGGCTCAGGATCTCCCGGAGCCCCGCCCCGCCGTGGAGCCGCGCGTCCGGGCCGACCCGCTGCCACCGGCAGAGGAAGTCGGTGAACTCGGCCGGGCCGACAGGCTCGATCTTGGCCCGGAGACGGCTGAGCGTCAGCCGGTGGATCCGCTCGAGGACTGTGCGCTCGCACCAC
>CAZDYT010000010.1:0-22308 GCA_964509395.1 uncultured bacterium | reverse complement strand
GGGGTCCCGGCGTGACCCGAGTTGGCCTTCTGGACGGCGTCCATGGAGAGCGTACGGATCGTGTTGACGCAGAGCTGGTCCAGCTTCTTGCCCTCATCGTTCCCCACGGCTGTCTCCTCCCCAGGTGCTGCCCCTGGCGGGACCGACCTCCTCGCTCACCAGAAGGGGCACCCGCTCCAGGTGCCGGACTGATTCTGGTTGATGTCGGCGTGGGTGGCAACCCCCCTGTCGGAAGGCCCGGCCGAGCGGCTCGAGGCGTCCCCATGAATCGGGCCCGGCCTCGGGCCGCGGAGCGAATCCGAGAGGCTGCCCGAGGCGGGTTCCCCCGGGTCGTCCGGCCGAGGGGCCGGTCGGCCCGGACGCCTGGCCAGCGCCACGCCCCTGACTCACCGGCGCTCCCCTTTCCGCGCGACGGATCGTTCGATCTCGAGCCAGGCGCGAAGGGTCTCGGCGACGCTCCAGGCCTGGGCGATGCAGCCGCGCGGGGCGAACGGGGCGTCCCCGTCGAAGATCTCCGCGAGGCTCCCCACACCGTAGTCGGCCAGGTGGTGCGCCATCGGGGTCAGCAAGGCCCGCGCCGCGTCGGGGTAGCCGTAGGCGCGGAGATGGGCCAGCGCGAACGGCCCGAGGAGCCACCCCCACACGGGCCCCTGGTGGTAGGCCCCGTCCCGCTCCACGGGCCCGCCGCCGTAGCGCCCGCGATACCGAGGATGGCCGGGGGCCAGGCTTCGGAGCCCGAAGGACGTGAGCAGGTGGCGGGCGCAGACGTCCACGATCCGCCGCTGGCGCTCCGGCCCGAGCGGGCTCCCGGGGAGCGCGACCGCGAAGATCTGGTTCGGCCGGAGGGCATCGTCGTCCCCGTCGGGGCCATCGATCACGTCGTAGCAGGCGCCGGCGCCCTCATTCCAGAAGCGCTCGAATCCCGCCCGCACGCGCTCGGCGAGCCGCTCCCACGGTTCGACGGGACGACCCAGCCGCCGGGCGAAGCCGACCATCGTGCGGACCGCATTGTGCCAGAGGGCGTTCACCTCGACCGTCTTGCCGGTGCGCGGCGTCACCACCCAGTCGCCGACCTTGGCGTCCATCCACGTGAGCTGGACGCCCGGCTCGCCGAATCGCAGCAGGCCGTCGGCGGGATCCTCGGCGATCCCGTACCGGGTGCCTGCCCGGTGCCACCCGACGATCTCCTCGAGGACCGGATAGAGCTCCGTCAGGAGCGCGCCGTCTTCCGTCTCGGCATGGTAGGCGCGGATCGCCTCGAAGTACCAGAGCGTGGCGTCGACCGTGTTGTACTCGGGCGCCTCACCCGCATCGGGGAACCGGTTCGGCAGCATCCCGCGATCGACGAACCGCGCGAAGGTCGCGAGGATGTGTCGGGCCACCTCGGGGCGTCCGGTCGCGAGGGTCAACCCCGGCAGGGCGATCATCGTGTCGCGTCCCCAGTCGCCGAACCAGTGGTAGCCCGCAATGACGGACATCCCGTCCGGGTCCCCAGGCGCGGGACGGCGCACCACGAACTGATCCGCGGCGAGCACGAGCTGCTCGATCCAGGCCGGCGCCCTCCGCGCGGCGGGCTGAGCGCGCCGCCAGCGCGCGACGAGGTCAGTCTCGTGCCGGCAGCGTCGTTGCCACGCGGCCTCGCCGTCCGGGGATGGCGCGGACTCGGCCGAGAGCACGAGTGTCAGCTCGGCACCGGCCTGAAGCGTGGCCCGCACCGTCCCGGCGTGCAGGTGGTCATCCCGGAAGTCGAGCCCGCGCTCCTGCTCCCGGGCCAGGTGGAACCCTTCGTACCAGGTGTGCCCCGGCCTGAGCTCCGCCCCCGGCGCCAAGAGGACGAAGGGGTGGGCTCCGTCGAAGGCCACCACTCGGAGCCCGCCAGGCACCGGCTCGACACGCATCTGCCAGCCTGCCCCGCGAGTGGTCCCGTGGTAGTCGCGATAGTCGACGAGGAGCTTCACCTCGAGCGTCGCCGAGCCGCCGGCGCGGAGCAGCCGATACCGCACGTAGGTCGTGTTCGCCCCCGGCTCCATGAACACTCGCTTCTCGACCAGGGCGTCGGCGCACGCGTACGTCCAGACCGGGGTCGTCCCCTCCAGCCGGAACCGCTCGATCTCCCGGTAGCCGTGCGGATCCACCGTGCCATCGGCCCAGCGGTTCGCGAAGAGTCGGTACGCGTGGCCGGCATAGTCGACCGACTCGTCCACCTTGGCCACGAGCAGCGTGCGCCCCAGCGGCGGCTCGAGCGCGGCCACCAGAAGGCCGTGGTAGCGCCGGGTCAGGAGCCCCGCGACGGTGCCCGAGGCGAACCCCCCGATGCCGTTGGCGCAGAGCCACTCCCGGCCTTAGGCGGTCGCCAGGGCGCCGCAGATCTCGCGGCCCCAGTCGAGGAGCCCGAGGGACGGCGGTCCCGACGGCGCCCCCGGCCGGGGGAGCCGCCCTCGTGGGACCCTCATGGCGCACCCCCGCGTTCGGCCGCCTGCATGACGTGACCGCCGGGATCCTGGACCCGGTAGCCCGTGCGGTACCCGAGCGCCGCATCCGGCACCGTGACCGCGCCCGGAGCGCCGAACACCGCCTTCCCGATCCGCGCGCCGTGACTCATGGCCCACGAGTTTGGTGCGTCAAGGACCCTAGCCGCCTGTCGGAGACACCGCGCCACTCGCGAAAGCACTATCGCAACGCCTCAAGGTGTTCCGCTCCCCGGGCCGGCTTCGCGGGTACCCGGCAGGCGCAGCCCCTCCTCGGGGGAGGACCGGACGGGGGGCGGCGCCCCCCTCCGGGTCGCCTAGCCGCCACGCATCACCCTCCAGGTCACGTCCGAGACCCTCGGCACAAATCGCTCCTCCTGCCCCTTGGGGCGGAGGCGGATCGTAAACGGCCACGGGTCCTCTCCCGAGAAGCTCATGGGGCGGGCGTAATCGAAGCCACGGCTGACGATGCGCCCGTCCTTGTCGAGCCCCTGAAGCTCGAGCGTCACCTCCGCGATCCGGTTCGGCACGGCGACCCCCACCACCCCCACCGCCATCACGGCCCCGTCCGTTCGCTCGAGACGCCAGTGGAGGTCAAAGAGCTGCCGCTCGCTGGCGTGGAACGGAAAGTCCGCAGGACGGGCGGGCCGGCCTTGCACGGCACAGCCGAGCAGCGAGACGAGCAGCATGAGCCCGATGAGGCGTGTCGCGGTGTGGATCGGCGTCCGCTCGATGGTCTTCATGATCGGGTCCCTCACCCTATGAGCCCAACCGCTCCAGGTGGTGATCACCGACGCGGAGGGCGTTCGTCACGATCGTGAGCGCCGAATTGACGGCGCCGCTCGACGGGGAAAGGCTGGCGTCCCCGGTCGTGCGGGTCCGGCGGGTCCTCGGCGGTGAGCCACAAGTCCAGCGAGCGTCTCGTCATCCGTGCGCGCGCCCCGCTCTAGAGTTCCCAGGGAGGATTGATCGCCAGCGGCAGCTCGAGCAGCGTCGGGCCCGGATGCGCCAGAGCCTTCTCCAGCGCAGCCCCGAGCGCTCCGAGGCTCTCGATCCGCAACCCTTCGGCGCCAAAGGCCCGCGCCAGCATGGGGAAATCGGGATTCACGAGGTCCGCTTCCCCCGACCGACCGAACAGCGCCTCCTGGAGCCACTGGATGGCGCCGTAGCGGCGGTCGTTCAGGACGAGGCAGACGACGGGGAGCCGGTACTTCACCGCCGTCGCCAGCTCGTTCACCGAGTAGAGGAAGCCGCCGTCGCCCGCGACCGCGAGGACCGGCTGGTCGGGCCGGGCCAGCTTCGCCCCGATCGCGGCCGGCACCGCGTATCCGAGCGTCGCCGACCCGATGGGGTAGAGGAAGGTCCGCGGCGCGTGGACGGGGAAGTGCCACTCCATCCAGTAGTTGATCCCGGTCTGGTCGCTCACGACGATGGCGTCGGGCGGGAGATGCGTCCGGAGGATGCCGAGCAGCCGGTCCACGGTGTCGGTGTAATGCCGCCCGCGCGCCGCGCGGAGCCCGTCGAGCCACTTCCAATCCCATTCGGACGCCGCCGGCCCCGGCCCCAGCGCGGCGAGGAGGCCGGCGAGCCCGTCCCGGGCGTCCCCAACGATCCCGAGCGCCGGCGGGTACATCGCGCCGATGACGGCCGGGTCGAGATCGATGTGGATCAGCGCCTGATCGGGCCGGAACGCGAGGTTCAGGAGCAATCCCCGGGTCGAGCGATGCGCAAAGCGGCACCCCACCGCCAGCACGACGTCGGCAGCTTCGAGGGCCGGCTGGGTCGCGTGCTTGTTCGGCAGCACGCCGAGCCAGAGTGGATCGGTCTCGGGGATGATGCCGCGCCCCATGACCGTCGTCACCACGGGGGCCCCGAGCCGCCGCGCCAGTGCCCGAAGCTCCGCGCTCGCCTCCGCCGCGACCGCCCCCCCGCCCGCGACGATCAGGGGCTGCTTCGCCCTGCCGAGATACGCGCGGGCCGCCTCTTCGATCAGGCGCACGTCGCACGGCGGCCGACGGCCCTGCCCCGGCGGCGTGAGCTGCGCCTCCACGGGTGCGCGCAGAAGGTCGGTCGGGAGCGAGAGCGCGATCGGCCCGGGGCGCCCCGTACGGAAGAGATGGAAGGCCCCCTGCACCGCCCCGGGGATCTCGCGCGCGGCCCAGATCGTCTCCGCCCAGCGACAGACCGGCCTGAAGCAGTCGATCTGGTTCGGGACCTCGTGAAGCGCCCCGAGCCCCCGCCCGATGAGCGCCGCCGGAATGTCCGACATGAGGAGCAGGATCGGCTGGGAACTGGCGTGCGCCTCGACGAGCGGCGTGAGCGCGTTGGTGGCCCCGGGGCCGGAGGTGACGAGGACCACACCCGGCCGCCCGGACGCGCGCGCGTAGCCCTCCGCCATGAACGCGGCCCCCTGCTCGTGTCGGGCCAGGACGTGCGTGATCTCGGTCTGGCGGAGGAGGGCGTCGTAGATCGCGAGGTTGTGGATGCCGGGGATCCCGAAGACGTGGCGCACCCCTTCCGCCCGCAGCGCCGCGACCACCCACTCGCCGCCCGTCCGCTCCGGCATGGCGCAGGTTAGCACGCGGCGGCCAGCGCCGCATCGAGGCGGAGCGCGAGCTCGAGCAGGACCCGGGCCCCCGCGGCGAGGTCAGCGGGCTCGGCCCACTTCTCCGGGCAGCGACTCCGGCCGTCACGACAGGGGACGACGTCCGCGGCCAGCCGCGCCGCCGCGGGGACGGGCCGATCCCTGGATCGCGCCGGCCGCACGGCGGCTACGGGCGGAGGAGCGCGTCGGCCAGCCGCGCAGCGATCTCCCGCAGCGCGTGGCCGGCCAGGCTCTCGCCGTGATCGAGGACGAAGGGCTGGCCACGGTCGGCCGCCGTCGCCAGCCGCGGGTCGAACGGGACGCGGCCCAGAAACGGGATCCCGACCTCTCCCGCCGTCCGCTCCCCTCCCGGCCCCTCGAAGAGCGCGCCGAGCGCGCCGCACTGGAGGCAGACATAGCCCGCCATGTTCTCGACGAGGCCGAGGAGCGGGGTTCCGGCCTCTCGCGCGAGCCCGATCGACTTCTTCACCACCAGGTGGGAGACCTCCGAGGGGATGGTCACGACGAGCGCGCCGGTGAGGTCAGGGAGCAGCCCCGCCACGGTCGCCAGGCGGTCGGTCCCGGGCGGGAGGTCGAGGAGCAGGAGGTCGAGGGCGCCCCACGCCGTGTCGGTGAGGAACTCCCGCAGCGCGTTCGCTTCCATCGTCCCGCGCCACGTGTGAGCCTCGGCCTGGGTCGGTGCGTCCCAGATGACCGGGGTCTCGTCGGACGGGAGGAGGAGGTCCATCGAGAGGACGCGGATCCCGTCGGCCGATCGCACCGGCTCGACGCCCGCCTCCGTGACGCGGAGCCGCTGGCCGCGCACGCCGAGCATCTTCGCGATCGAGGGCCCGTTCAGGTCGGCGTCCAGGATGCCGATCGCGTAGCCCTCGGCCGCCAGCGCCGCCGCGAGGTTGGCGGTGACCGAGCTCTTGCCGACCCCGCCCTTGCCCGAGACGACGGCGACCGTCCGCCGGATCGCCGCCATGCGGGCGCGGAGCTGCGCCTGCTGCTCCGCGATCTGGCCGACGATGTTCGAGCCGCCGTCGCCGAGGATGTCCCTGTACCGTTTCATCTTCTCCGGAGAGGGGCTCCGCCCCCCTCCGACGGCCCTTCTGGCAAAGCCAGACCGTTCGCCTTGGCCATCTCGGTCGTGACGCGCTCGGCTTGCGCCTCGCGGCCGTCCCGACCTGAGTCCGGCCGGCGAACGGCCCGGGCCTGCCTCCCCCCGAATGGAATCCACGGAACCGCGCGCGAGCCCACGATGCTCACTGAACGGGGCCCTCGTCGCTCACGTCGAGCGGCGCGGCCGACGGATCTTTGAGGTACGTGCGGAACCGCTGCATCAGATCCTGCCCGAGAAAGTCGCCGGGCTTGCCGTGCCGCTCGGTCTCGAAGTACCGGCGAATCCGGTCGAGCCGCTCCTGCGCCTCCGGGTTGAGGCTCACGATCCGGATCCGATCCTTCGCGGCCTCGAAGGCCTCGAAGGTGAGCGCCGTGAACCCGAGCTCGCGGATCCGCTTCACCGCCTTCATCATGGCCTGGTTGCGGAACCGGGTGAGGAGCGGCGAGGTGATGACCCGGACGCCCATCCGCCGGGCCCGCCGCTCCGCGGCCTTCCGGATCCCCTCGCGCACGAACTCGGGCGCGGTCTGAAGCCGCGCCCACGCCTCGGGCGCCCACTCGACCGGTTCCTCCCAGCCCGCCGTCCACAGCCGCTCGAAGACCTCCGCGGTGACGGCCCGCTCGCCGCGGCGTCGCGCCTCCGCCTCCACGTCGCGCTTCCACAGCAGCAGGACGAAGTCGGCCATCATCGCCGGCGTCCGGCCGAGGCGGCTCAGAAGCTGCCTTTCGGCCTCGGGCGCCCACGGGAGCGGCTCCCGCGGGGCCGCCTCGGCCTCGGCCAGCCCCTCCGCGTCGCGGATCAGCGCGGGCGTGACCCGCTCCGCCCCTTGCTCGGCCCCGAGCTCCTCACAGATGCGCCGCGTGATCGGCCGCATGAACTCCGGGACGGCCGCGAGGAGCACTTCCGCCCCCGGGGTCCACGGCAGCCCAACAGCGGCGATGGCATAGCCGCCCCCGGCGGCGAGGCCCATCATCTCCTGCTTGTAGCGCGTCATCAGCTCGGGTGTGATGACGCGGATCCCTTCGGCCCGGGCCCGCCGCTCGGCCAACCGGCGGACCATGCCGCGCAGGAAGCTCGGGGCGCGCGTGAGGCGCGCCTCCGCCTCCGGGGTCCAGGTGACCTCACCAGGAGCTGGCTCCGGAGGGCCGACCGCGTCGCCCGCCGGGCATTCACTCACATCCGGCTCCAGGCGGCGCGCGCGAGCATGACGGCCGTCACGATGGTGATCAGGAAGAACGCCCAGGCGCCGAGGCGTATGGGAATCGCGACGCCGAGGAGCGCCGCGACCTCGGCCTTGGGCGCCCACGCGATCCGGGCGACCTCGATCGCCCGGATCGCCACGAGCAGCGTCATGATCCGCGCGAAGTCTCGCCGGGAAACCATCCAGCGATCGAACCACGACCGCTCGCGGATCAGGAGCCACGGGATCACGATCACCAGGAGCGCTCCGACGACGAACCACGCGGCGCCCCCTCGCGGCATCCCTCGAGGCCCGAGGCCCGCCTGCATCAGGACGAGCCCCCCGAGCCAGTAGACGATCCCGTACCCCACGTAGGTCCAGGCGGCCTGGCGGAACTTCGCCTCCCGCGTCGCCATGACGCCTCATCCCGTCCGCGGCGCCGGCGTCGCGGGGCGTGGCGTGAACGGCCGACCGGGGGTGATCCCCCACCGGCTCCGCACCTCGGCCAGGAGCACCGGGGTGACCGTCCCCAGCCCCTGGCTCCGAGCGCACGCCTCCACGGCCTGGACGACCATGCCGCGCGCGAAGGCGGGGATCGCGTCGAGCCGCGCCTGCGCAGCCGGCTCCCACGAGAGCGTGAGGCGCACCTCGAGGCCGAACGTCTGCTCCGCGGGGAGCCGAATGACCTCGCCCCCGTACGACCCCGGCTGGTAGGCACAGGCCGGATCTTCGGCCAGATAGTCGCCGAACGTCGCGTAGGCCCGACAGCGGCAGCCCCCGCAGATGCCCCGGAACTCGCACGCCCCGCACCGCCCGCCGAGCCGGGACTCCCGGAGGTCACTGAAGATCCGGCCGCGTGCCCACAACTCCGCGAAACTCGTCTGGCGCACGTTTCCGGCTGACACGGGCATGTAGGGGCACGGGGTCACGTCGCCCTCCGGCGTGATCCGACAGTAGTACTTCCCGGCGGGGCAGGCGCCGTGGGCGTAGTTGGCGAGCAAGGGAGAACGGGGATCCAGCTGGTAGAGAATCCGGCGGAAATGCGGAGCGCACTTGGCCCGGATGAGGAGGTCGCCGGCCCGCCCCGCCGGCACGCTCCACGGATCCTCCACGTCCTCGACGACGGACAGGCTCCCGGGGGCGCTCGCCGCGCCCGCGGCCCCGACCCCTTGGATGCGCGCCAGGTAGGTCAGGATCTCCTCGTACTGCACGGGCGCGATGTCGGTGAGCCGCTCGCCGCGCCCCGTCCGGACCAGGAAGAAGAAGTTGAGGACGCGGGCGCCGAGCTCGCGGGCGAGGTCGATCATCGCGGGGATCTCCCCCACGTTCCAGTCGGTCACGCTCATGTGGATCGAGAAGTCGAGCCCCTCGGCCCGGAGGGCTTCCGTGGCCCGCACGGCGCCCTGCCAGGCCCCCGGGAGGTGGCGGAACCGATCGTGCATGGCCGGGTCGGTCGAGTCGAGGCTGAGAGACGCCCCCTGGATGCCGTGCTGCCGCATGAGGCGCGCCTGCTTCTCGCGGAGGAGGACCCCGTTCGTGCCGAGGACGACGGTGAACCCGTGATCGCGCCCGCAGGCGGCGAGGTCGAAGAGGTCCTTGCGGATGAGCGGCTCGCCACCCGTGAGGATGAGGAAGACGTTGGGATTGACCCGGGCGACGTCGGCCATGACGCGGCGGCACTCGTCGGTCGAGAGCTCGCCGGCCGCGTCCGCGCCCGGGGCCGCGCTCATGTAGCAGTGGGCGCAGAAGAGGTTACAGCGTCGGGTGAGGTTCCAGGAGACCGCGTAGGCCTTGTAGGTCATCGACCTCGGCGGGCCGGCGGGTGGCGTCGGCGCCGCCCGAGCGCGCCCCGGGCGGATGGGGGTCCCCTCACGGCGGTCCTTCCGCAATTCCCCGAATTGCGGAAGGCGCGTGAGAAAGGGGCCCGGAGCCCGGGCGCGCCGGGCAAGCCGGCGACAGGCCCCGCCGGCCTACGCCTTCCTGTTCCGGACGTAGCCGGCGATCACCTCGTTCATCGTGCCGCGCGCGTGGCCGATCCCCTCCTCGCACACCGCCAGGTCGATGATCGACACCTGCTTCTCGCGCGCCATCCGCTCGATCTCCTCGCGCGTCATGTCCCGCATGAAGCCGGCGGGCACGCGGTTGAGGCGCGCCACGGCGTCCTCCGTCCACGTGAACTCGCCGGACGGCACCGTCACCTCCTGGAACGTGGCCGGGGCGAACTTCGTGTTGGCGATGAGGGTCTCCCAGCCCGCGCCCAACTTCTCCCGGCCCACCGTCTCCTCGATCAGCGGGAACGCCAGCTCCCTGGTGATGACCGGGATCTTGCGCGAGCGTGCGTACTTCTCGATGCGAGCCTTCGCGCGGCGACGCAGGTAGGCGTCGGTCACCTCCCGGAGCCCCTCGCGGGCGTCGTTCGCCCACCGGACCGAGACGCCGGGCATCACCTCCTCCTCCGCGATTCCGCCCTCGCTCGTCGCGATCGCCTCGATCACCCGCCGGTCGATGACCGAGAAGGCCTCTGGCCCGACCCCGCACACCGGGCACCTGACGACCGGGTTGGGTCCCTTGACCGTATAGCCGCAGATCGAGCAGATGGCCGAGACCGGGGCCTCCTCCCCCCGCAGCTTGGCCACCGCCAGGTCCTCGGCGAGGATCTGCATCTTCTCCGCCATCCGGCTCGGCATGAAGATGGCCATCGCCTCGTCGATGACCTTCGAGGTGATCACGGTGTGCCCTTGCTCGATGGCGTAACGGAGGAGCGCGGTGCGCGCGACGCCCGCTACCTCAGCCGGCACCCGCTTCATCCGCGCCTCCGCCTCCTCGGTCCAGGAGATGATCTCCTCGGCCTTGACGTCGAGCGGCGGGTAGAACGTCCCGGCGGTGAGGAAGACGTTGCACGGCGCGAGCCGGAGGAGGTTCTCCGTATTGGACCCGAGGTCCGTCTCGTTCTCGTCCGAATGGACACCCACCCGGCCCAGGATCAGCAGCCAGGGGTGCTCCTTCCGACAGAACTGGAGGATCTTCTCGAAGCACTTGCCGTCGAGCAGCGTGATCGCCAGGTCCACGCCGTCCTCGAGCGCGAGCTTCCGGCCGATCTCGAGGTGCGATTGGTAGATCTTGGCCAGGCCGGTGTCGATGATCTCCTCGTGGAGCTGCTCCTGCTCCTTGAACCGGAAGACCTTCGCGGCCTTTTCGGAGAGGACCCCGACGATGCCGTTGAACATCGCGTAGTGGAGATAGGGGTCGTACACCGCGACGGCGGGCAGGGGCCGGCCCAGCGCCTTGGCGAGCGCGATGCCGAGCCTGAGCGCCTGGAACGACTGCGGGCTCCCGTCGAGCCCCACCACGATCGCCCCCTGCTGGGCGTCCAGCGGGTCGAGGTTCCGGACGACGAGGGTGTCGAGGGGCACGCGGCGGACGAAGCGCTCCGTGACCGAGCCCAGCTGGCTGTCGCGGACCACCCCGAGCCCGAGCGCCCCCATGACGACCAGGTCGTACTCCCCAGATCGGACGTCCTCGATCAGCGCCCTGTAATGCTTGCCGTCCATCATCCGCCGCTCAAACGGAAGCCCGGCCGCCTCGGCCTTCCTCGCCAGCACGTCGAGGTACGAGTCGGAGATGAGCTGGAGGCCCATCGCGATCAGTGAGTCGTGGATCTTCCGCTGTCGCTCGAGCTCGGTCTCGTCCTTGTACTCGTCCGGGAGCGTGTACTCCATTTGCTTGAACCGGTAGTCGTGGAGCCGGGCCGCATAGACGTGGCACCCGACCAGGGTGGACCCGAACGCCTTCCCGAGCTCCACGGCCAGGTCGATGGCCCGGTTCGAATAGTCGGAGTTGTCGACCGGCACGTAGATCTTCCGGAATGTCACGCCCATGGGGAAAGCCTCCCGACGCAGGTTACTTGCTCAACAACCCAGGACCCTTGAGTCAGCCCCGACCTCATGCAACGAGCGCCAGCCGGCCGATTCGCATCCCCTTCAGACGCCCGGCCGGGCGTCGACCGGGTCGACGAGGTAGTCCAGGCTGAGCCAGAGGCTCTTGCTGTAGCGAAAGAACCAGAGGGGAAACGCGATGGCGAACACCCCCCACAGGGCGAGCTGCGACCCGACCCCAAGGCCGAGCGCCGCGTCGAGCGCGAAGTAGCCGGCGAGCGCGATGAGCGTGGTCACCCCGTAGTTCAGGTAGATCGCGCCCACGAAGTAGCCAGGCTCCCGCTCGAAGACGAGGCGGCACGCCGGACAACGCGGCTGCATGCGAAACAACCCGGTGAAGATGGGCCCCGCCCCGCAGCGCGGACACAGGAGGCGTAGGCCCCGCCCCATGACCCGCCGCGCCCGCGCGAGACCCACCGGCCGGTCACGCCGCCCCGCGCCGCTCCGCGCCCCGGCTGCCGTCGTCCCCGCGCATCCCTTCGACTCAATGGCTCGGGGCGGCGGCCCCGACCGACGTCCGGTGCTCGACCCCCCGGTGGTCAGGCAGGATCACCATCAGCAGGAGCGTCCCGATCACCAGCGGGGTGAGCGCGATGTACGCGAGGGTGCGCCGCTCGAACCGGAGATGCATGAAGTACATCGCGACCAGCGCGGCCTTCGAGGTCGCGAGGGCCACGAGGAGAGTGCCGACGATGAGCTTCGGGAGCCCCAGGAAGATCACCGTGATCTCGATCACGGTCAGCACCGCGAGCCACCAGAAGATCGCCATGTAGTTCGGGTCCTTGTGGGCTGTCGCTGCCATCGCTCCCCTCGCTTCTGGTTCCACCTAGAGCAGATACACGAACGTGAACACCATGATCCACACGAGGTCGACGAAGTGCCAGTAGAGCCCGGCGATTTCGCTGATCATGTAGTTGTAGTGGGTGTCCCGAAACCGCGAGGTGGCCGCGAGGATGACCGAGAGGTACACCACGCCGCCCGTCACGTGCAGGCCGTGGAACCCGGTGATCATGAAGAAGCTCGCGCCGAAGAGCGTGGCGCCCCAGGGGTTCCCGAAGATCCTGAGACCGGACTCGATGAGGTGCGTCCACTCGTACGCCTGGAGGCCGAGGAAGAGCAAGCCCCCCGCGATGGTCATCAGGAGAAACCGCTTCACGCCGGGACGATCCCCTCGCCTGATCGACTCCAGCGCCTTGACCATCGTCACGCTGGAGCAGATGAGGAGGAACGTCATGCCGGCCGTCAGCGTGATGCCGAGCCGCTGCGCGGGGTTCGGCCAGTCGCCGCTCGAAGCCCGGACCGCCCCGTACGACCCCAGGAGCACACCGAAACCGACGGCGTCTCCCGCCAGGAAGATCCACATCCCGAGCTTTCCCCAGCTCTCGGGGGTCAGCGGCGACTCGGCCGGCTCCACGCCCGGATGGGTCAGCGTCGCTTCAGGCACGATCGACTCTCCTTGGCTAGGCGAGGTAAACGAGCAGGTAGAGGACCGGCCACACCGCGACCACGAAGTGCCAGTACATCGCGCAGGTGGCGACGCCCACGTGCTCACGCGCGCTGTAATGTCCGAGCGCCGAGGCCCCGAGCACGACCGTCAACCAGGTCAGGGCCGCGAAGACGTGGACGCCGTGGGTACCGATAAGCGTGTAGAACGTGGCGCCATAGGCGCCCGACGACACGGTCAGTCCGAAGCGGACGAGCCGCACCCACTCGGCGCCCTGAACCGCGAGAAAGACGCCGCCCAGGAGGGCCGTCCGCGCGAGCCACCGCGTGAGCCCCGGTCCGTCCCCCCGCCGGACCGCCCGCAGCGCGCGGAGCACCATGTAGCTCGAGGAGAGGAGGACCAGGGTGTTGAGCGCGGTGACGCCCACGGGCAACCGCGGCTGAAGAGGGGGCGGCCAGACGGGCGCGCTCAGGCGCAGCACCAGGAAGGCGCCCACCATGCCGCCGAAGAACATCGTCTCGGTCGCGAGCAGCATCCACATCCCGAGGCGCGCGTTCGAGACCGGAGGCCAGGACTCCGACCGGCCGCCCGGATCCCCCTCGGGCGCGTCCGGCGGGGACCCCGGCGGAAGCCACTCGCGCGCTATCTCGTCCGCGGACAACCCACCCACACGCCCTCTCATCTCAGGCCCGACGACCGGCACCGTGCCCCCTCCGGAAGCCGCGCATCAGTTGCGGACCCAGATCACGAGGATCGACACGATCACGAGGAAGACGATCCAGGCGACGAGCCAGCGCGCCGCGCGTCGATTCCGCTCCGCCACCGCCCGCGCATCCGAGTCTCCCCGCTCCGTTACCAGAGGCGCGGCTCACCCCACCTTGTCGAGCGCCATCAGCCCCAGCAGGAGCGGCAGGTAGAGCACCGAGGCGAGCAGGAGTCGCCGCGCCGCCGCCGCCGACGGCGCGATCGCCTGCGCCACGCCGCACGCCAGGAACATCCCTCCGAGGGCGAGCGCCCCGAAGAAATAGACGGGGCCCGCGAGGCCGACGAGCGTCGGCAAGAGCCCCACCGCGAGGAGCGCCAGGCACCCAGCCACGATCTGACGCTCGGTGCTCGCCCCCCGGGGGTCGACGACCGGCAGCACACGAATCCCGGCGTCGGCGTAGTCGTCCCGATAGAGCCGGGCGATCGCGAGCGTGTGCGGGAGCTGCCACAGGAACAAGATCGAGAACAACACTCCCGCCCCCACCCCGAGCTGGCCGCGCGCCGCGATCCAGCCCGTGACGGGCGGCAGAGCGCCGGGGATCGCGCCGATCACCAGGCACAGGGGCGTCACGAGCTTGAGCGGCGTATAGGCGAAGAGGTAGAGCACGACCGTCGCCGCGGTCACGACCGCGCTCGCGAGATCGACGGCCACGACCAGATAGGCCAATCCCGTCAGGGTCGCGAGCGCCCCGAAGACGAGCGCCTCTCCGGGCATGAGGCGGCCATCGGGGAGCGGCCGCCCGCGCGTCCGCCTCATCCGAGCATCCACGTCTCGCTCGAGGAACTGGTTCAGCGCCAGGGTGCCGGCGGCCGCGAGCGCGGTGCCGATCAGGGTGTGCACGAGGCGGACGTAGTCCTGGACCCCACCCGAACCCAGGTGGTAGCCGACGTAGGTCGTCACGAGCACCATCGCGACGACCCGCGGCTTCGTCAGCGACAGGAAGTCCGCGACCCGCCGACGCTCCGCGACGAGCACCAGGGTCTCGGTCCGGGAGGTCATGCCGGCACCTCTCGGGAGAGGGCGCCCGCACCGACGCCCACGCGCGTGTCCACCACGCCGGCGCGATAGAGCCGCCGGCTTTCGACGGTGAGCGCGACCGCCGCGCCGAGGAGCAACGAGGCGACGGCCCGATGCACGACCGGCAGCGCGAGGCCGACGGGCGCGCCGCCAGGGAGCGCCAGGTCCGTCAACCGCGCGACGTACGCCCCGAGCCCGAGGGCGACCTGGACCGCGAGCAGGAGGCCCAGCGCGCGCGCCGGCCAGGCAAGCGCCGGGCAGGCCCCGTGGCGGGCGAGGACATGGAACGCCACGGCCAGCGTCGCCACCCCGGCGACGACAGCCCCGGCGACGTGGGGGCCGACCCACCCCGCGTGGGTCGTCAAGGCACCGAGGACGATCTGAAGGTAGAGAGCCCCGCCGGCCGCCACGGAGAGCCGCCAGACCGTCCGCGCGTCCCCGGCCGCGACGGGCGCGGGGGCCGCCCGCCACCTCGAAGAGGTGCAGACCGCCAGCGCGACCGTGGCCGCGAAGAACGCCTGCGCGACGCAGCCGTGGACGATGGCGAGTGTCTCTCGCAGCAGAAGCACGCGGAGCCCGCCCAGGAGCCCCTGGGCGCACACCAGGGCGACCGCGCCGAGTCCCAGGGCGCGCAGCCAGCTCCGCCGCTCGGTGAACCAGAGCGTGGCGGCAAGCCCCAGGGTCAAGAGCCCCACCAGGGCCCCCAGGAGCCGATGGCTGTGCTCATAGAGGACGCCCCCGACCATCTGCGACCAGGGGTAGAGGAACATGTTGTGGCCGAACGTCGTCGGCCAGTCCGGGACGGCGAGGGCCGCGCCGGTGTTGGTCACAAGCCCGCCGGCGACGATCAGCACGAGCGTCGCCCCAGCGGTGATCCACGCCAGGCGATGCGCCCAGCTCGGGGGCGCGCCGCCCATCGTCAGTGCTGCCGCGCCGGGGCGCCGGCCGTCACCAGGCGCCGGTCCTGGGGCAGGTAGTCCTCGGGCACCTCCGGGGAGCTGTACTCGTAGGGCCCCCGATAGACGACCGGCAGCGTCGCGCCCCAGTTCCCGTGGGGTGGCGGTGTCGGCGCGGTCCACTCGAGCGTGTTGGCCTGCCAGGGGTTCAGGGGCGCCTTCGGGCCCTTGAAGAGGCTCCAGAAGAAGTTGACCACGAACGGGATCTGCGCGATGCCCAGCGCGAACGCGCACACGGTGATGAAGACGTTCCACGGCTGCGTCCACTGGAGGAAGTCGTACTGCAGCGGGTTGTAGATCCGCCGCATCATGCCGCCGACCCCCAGGATGTGCATCGGGAAGAAGACCCCGTTGAAGAAGATGAACGTCGGCCAGAAGTGGATCTTCCCGAGCGTCTCGTTCATCCTCCGCCCGAACATCTTCGGAAACCAGTAGTAGATCCCGGCGAAGGCCCCGAAGATCGAGCCGCCGAAGACGACGTAGTGGATGTGGGCGACGATGAAATAGGTGTCCTGGATGAAGATGTCCACCGGCGTCGAGGCCATGAAGATCCCCGAGAGCCCGCCGATCACGAACATCGAGACGAAGGCCAGCCCGTTCAGCATCGGGGTCGTGAACCGGATGTTCCCGCCCCACAGCGTGCCGAGCCAGTTGAACGTCTTGATGGCCGACGGCACGGCGATGACCATCGTCGTAATCATGAACGAGGTGCCGAGGGCCGGGTTCATGCCGCTGACGAACATGTGGTGACCGTAGACGATCCAGGAGAGGAACGCGATCCCGATCATCGAGAAAGCCATCGCGCGGTAGCCGAAGATCGGCTTGCGGGCAAAGACGGACAGCACGTCGGACGCGATGCCCATCGCCGGGAGGATCAGGATGTAGACCTCCGGGTGGCCGAAGAACCAAAAGAGGTGCTGCCAGAGCAACGGCTCACCCCCGCCCGCGGGCGCGAACCAGTGGGTCCCGAGCGTGCGGTCGAAGAGCAGCATGGCGACGGCGGAGGTCAGGACCGGAAGCGCGAGCAGGAGCAGCACCGCCGTAATGAACATCGCCCAGACGACCAGCGGCATCCGGAAGAGCGTCATGCCCGGGCACCGCATGTTGATCACCGTGGTGATGTAGTTGATGGCGCCCATCATCGAGGAGATGCCGAGGAAGAACAGGCTGATGCACCAGAGGTTCTGCCCCCAGTCCACGCCGGAATACTGCGGCACCGCCGAGAGCGGGGCATAGGAGGTCCACCCCGCGGCGGCGTGGCCGCCCTCGACGAAGAAGCCCGCCAGCATGAGCGCACCGGAGAGGACAGCCGTCCACAAGGAGAGCATGTTCAGCCGAGGGAACGCCATGTCGCGCGCGCCGATCATCAGCGGGATCAGGAAGTTGCCGAAGGAACCCGCCAGGATCGGCATGATCACGAAGAAAATCATGATCGTGGCGTGCATCGTGAACATCATGTTGTAGACCGCCGGCCCGATGACGCCTTCACTGTCGGGCCAGAGGAGCAGGCCGATCCCCGGCACCGGCGTCTCCGGCCAGGCGAGCTCCCAGCGGAGGAAGAGCGCGAGCAGGCCCCCGATCACCATCATGAAGAGACCGAGGAAGAGGAACTGCCGCGCGATCATCTTGTGGTCGGTCGAGAAGATGTAGGTCCGCACGAAGCCCAGCTCGTGGGCGTGGACCTCGTGCGCCGACACCGCTACCGCTCCTGGATGCGCCATCGTCTTCTCTCTCCTTACGAGAGCGCCCGTCTCCGGCCTAGCGCCGTCCCCCGCCCCAGGGGGCGGAAGGCCCCACCCGCAAAGCGGGTACCCAGCCGGGAGCGCCGTCCGAGGGAGGCGCAGCCCCCCTCCGAAGATCTAGCGCCGTGGCCGATCCCCGTCGCATCCCGGCGTCCTCGGTCGTCGGCGCGCCTCAACGTATGCGGCATACGCCTCGGCCCGCCTCCTCCCTGCGTCCTAGGGCTGCTCGGGTCTCGACCACGGCCCGAGGCGATTGGGCGATGAAACTTGACTCATTCGGCACGAGTTTGGTGGTTCAAGGACCCTAGGAGGGCCACTTCTCCTTGAGCCACTGCTGATACTCCTCGAGCGTGTGCACGAACAGGTAGCCCTTCATCCCGGAGTGCCCGAAGCCACACAGCTCGGCGCACGGGATCTCGTACTTGCCCGGCTTCGTCACCTGGACCCACTGGGTGATCACGCGGCCCGGCACGGCGTCCTGCTTGAGCCGGGCCTGCGGAATGAACACGCTGTGGATCACGTCCTTGGACGTCAGGTGGAGAATGGCGGGCTTGCCCACCGGGATGTGGACCTCGTTGTCCAGGGTCTGGTCGTCTTCCGTGTCGAACTTCCCGTCCGGCCCGGGATACGTCACCTCCCAGTTGAACTGCTTCGCGGTGATGCGGATGTGGACGTCGGACGACGGGAGATGCTGCTTGATCCGCCCCCAGGTCGGGACCGAGAGGAAGGTGAGGACGACGAGAATGAGCGCGGGCACGACGGTCCACACGATCTCGAGGGTCGCATTGCCGTGGGTGTAGGTCGCCCGGCGCCCCTCGCGGTGACGGTACAGGACGAGAAACACGACCATCGCGCCGGCCACGAGGAGGAACACGCCCCCCGTGATGTAGTAGATGAGGTAAAAGAGCCAGTCGACATCCTGCCCGTAGGTGGCGATGTTCTCCGGGAGCCAGCGCAGCATGGCGAGCTATCCCCTCACGCTGCCTTGTCCAACATTTCACAACCTCGGGAGTTTGCTGAAGAAATAGCCACTTAGAGCGCCTCCATTATCGTCGGGCACCCCCCGGTGTCAAGCGCGAATTTCCGTTTGGGAGGAGGGGTCAACGCCCCCCTCCCCGGCGGGCCGGCTCACTTCTTGGCGGCGAGCTCGAAGCTGACCTTGGCCTCCTGGCCGGCCTTGACCTCGATCTCCTTCGACTGCTTGCCGAGAACGGGATGCCAGACCTCCACCTTGTGCTTCCCCGCAGGCACGTTCTCGATCTTGAAGCTGCCCCTGTCATCCGTGACGCCGGCGGGGTTCTCGGTGACGACGATCCAGGCGCGCATCCAGGCGTGCACGTCGCACTGGACCTTGATGACCTCGGGCTTCTCGAGCCTCTCGGTGATCACCTTCTTGAACTTCGGCTGCGCCTTGTTGACGGACGGGTTCGCGGTCGAGAACGTGTGGATGTTGTGGAGCACGCCGTCCGAGTTCAGGATGTCCAGCTCGCCGGGCGCCACGACCAGCACCTCGGGGTGGAACTCGCACCCCTTCTGGTCCAGCACCGCCTTCTTCCCGGGCTTCGCGGCCTTGGCGTCGGTGACCGAGACGACGGCATTGCCCAGTCCGCTCCCCGGCCCCACCTCGACGTCGGCGAGCTTCTTCTCGTTTCCGCAGACCTGGTTGTCCTTGTTGACCTTGACGGTCTTGGGTGGCGGCGGCGTCCCGGTGACTTTCACCTCGCCGACGATCGTGCCACCCCCTTGGGCGCCCGCCGGCGCGGCCCAGCCGAAGAGCGCGACGGTCGCCACCAGGGCGACGATGAGCCCACTGGCCATGATGGACATGCGCATCGCTGCCTCCTCCCTCGAGGACGATGGATCAGAGTCGATCACGCCTCGGCGCCACGCCGTCGCCGCACCCACCGCACGAGGCCAAGCTCGAGCGCGACGGTTCCCAGGGCCGCGACGGGCGGGATGACGAACTGTCCCTTGGACGGCGGGGCCTCCAGACGAACATAATACCACGAGGATACGGAGGCTCTGGTCCCGTCCTCCCCTTCCGAGCCGTCCCAGACCCAGAAGGCGACCGGGAAAAACTCCGTCGCGGGGAAGGCGAAGTCGGCCGGATCCGGGGTCTCGAGGGCCCGCCGGATGACGACCCGGTGCTGCCCGGCGTCATAGACGCCCTGACCCTTCGCCCGCACCGCCTCTCCCTTCTGGGGGCTGAGCTTCCCGATCCCGGCCGCCGTCGCCTCGCCGACGCCGGCGCCCGCCTGCCAGGTGAGGAGATAGACCGGATGCCCGCCATCGCCCATGAGGAAGTACGGACGCCCCCTCCCCCCGTCGCCCCCTGCCGGGAACTCGAGCGCCACCATGTCCGCCTTGGGGGCGCCCTTGGTGGGATCCGAGTCCGTGGGGTCATCCCAGGTCAGGTGGAAGACCACCTCGCTCGCGGTGTGAACGGCCCTCACCGCGATCATGTCCACCGTCGGGTTGAAGTTCCGCGGATCGACGATCACCTGGCCGACCAGCGGGAAGTTCGCGGCCGGCACCGTCCTCCAGAACGGGGCGTTGGGGTCCGACGGAACCTCCCCGGTGACCGCCCGGATCTGGAGCAGGGTCGCCCAGTCGGGGCGGTCCGGGCCGAGCGAGCGGACGTAGTTGGCGAGGTGCCAGAGGTCATCGGGCTTCTCCACCGAGTCGGCGAACGAGGGCATCGGGGTGCCCATGAGGCCGGTCGCGAGCCGCGTCGCCACGTCCTTCCGCTCGTGGCCGCCGCGGAAGGTCCACGACCTGGCGAGGTTCGCCGGCCGGACGGGATGGCCCCAGTCGTCCTTGAGGTCCGAGCCCGGCGCCGGGTCCCCCCGGCCCGCCTGGCCGTGGCACTTGTTGCATTCGATCGCTTCGAACATCTCCTGGCCACGCTTGATCGAGGCCTCCGAGGACGCCACCTCGGCCGGGAGCTTCACGGGCTCGACCTTCGCTGTCTTGAACCCCTGGGCGAACGTCTTGACGTACGCGACGAGCGCCCACCGCTCCTTCTCGGGCAGGACCCTTTCCCAGGCGGGCATCGACGTGCCCGGCATCCCCCTGGAGATCACGTTGAACAGATCCTGATCGGTCGGAAGCTGGCCGGAGGCCGTGGTGCGGATCTTGTACTTCCCTGCGGTGAAATCGCGCGGCCGCGGCGAGAGCCGCTCGGCCGCGGGACCGTCCCCTTTCCCGGAGACCCCGTGGCAGGGCGCGCACTTCGCCTCGTAGACCTGCTTGCCGAGCGCGACGTCACCGGCCTGCTGGGCGGCGGCCGCACGCGGCGCGAGCGCCGGCGCCCAGCGCTCGAGGGCCGGCGGCAGCCATGCGAGCCGGGGCATCGGCGACCCGGCCGCGTGGCCGCCGCCCGTCTCCCACTGGCGCGGCTTGTTGTTCGTGGCTTCGTAGATGTAGAGGATGACCTGCCAGATCTGCTCCTCGGTCAGCCGGTCTTCCCACGAGGGCATCGCCGAGTTCCACGGCGTCGATTCCTTCGGGAGCCCCGGTCCCCCCTTGGCGATGCGCCAGAAGACGTAGGATTCCTGGAGCTGCGCGATCGTCTCCGACCCCTGGAAGGCCGCCGGCTGGGGGTTGAAGCCTTGGGCGAAATGGCCTTGGCCGTCCAGGTTGTCCCCGTGACAGTAGACGCAGTTCCGGATGTAGGTCTCCCCACCGGCGGCCAGGTGCTTGGACCGGTTCGGCGTGTCCTTGCGGACCGGGTTCTCGGTCGCCTGGAGGTCCATGGTCTTGCCGCGGAACGTGATGGAGGTCGGCGGCGCCGGGTGGATCGCGCGGAGCTCGGCCGGCGCTTCCACCGTGGCGGCCGCCTGGGAGTAGGCGTAGTAGCCGATGAGGAGGGGCAGCACGATCCCGAGGGCGAGCCGGACGGGGCGGCGGCGGGGGTCGACGAGCGTCCGCCGGATGGGTGTCACGAAGGATCGCCAGGACTCCGAATCCGCGGAGACGTAGACCAGCACGGCGCACAGCGTGATGGCCATGTAGAGCGAGAGCAGGCTCCCCGGGATCGGCGGCTGGATCCCGTACCGGAAGATCAGGTAGGCGACGACGACGAGGAGGACCGCTTGGAGGAACTTCCCGCGGACCGCCACCATGCGTCCGCTATGGTTGGCCGGCCGGCTTCGCCGCCGGGGCCCCCGGCGCCGCCGCGGCCTGCCCGCCCTGCCCCTTCAGCGTCATGAGGAAGGCGATCAGGTCCGTGAACTCCCGGGCGGTGAGCATCTGGCCGAAGGTGGGCGGCATCACCCCAGCCGGGAAGCCGGCGACCGTCCCCTTGGACGCCGGGTTCAGGATCTTCCCCATGAGGTACTCCGGCGTCTGGATCCGCGCGATGCTCGAGAGGTCGGGGCCGATCTGGCCGACGCCGACCGCTCCTGCCTTGTGGCAGGTGAAGCAGAGCCCCTTCCCCGTGAAGACCGCCTGGCCGGCCTTCGGGTCTCCCGGGATCTCGAATGCCGGCGCCGCCTGGCCGGCCCCCGCCGGGGCCGCCACCGACGCCGGGATGTCCTCGAGCTTCACGTCCACCGTGCCACCCTGGCTCTCGAGGAAGGCGATCACGGCCCACAGCTCGCTCCGATTCAAGGAGACGGGCGGCCGGTTCATCGGCTGCATGATGTTCGGGAAGCCCTCCACGACGTAGGCCCCGGGGCTGATCAGCGACTCCAGGAGGTAGCCCTTGGCCGGCATCCCCGGTTTCCGCGTCGCCGCGCGGGCCCCGACGCCGGACAGGTCGGGCCCCCGGCCCCGCTGGCCGATGCCGTGGCAGACGGTGCACCCGCCCTTGTCATAGAAGATCTTCTCGCCCGCCGCCATCAGTTGCTGGGGAGTCACGCTCCCGCCCTCGAGCGACAGCTCCTCGGGCGGCTTCGACTCGATCTGGGGGATCGAGTTCGCGTAGTAGGAGTAGGTTGCCATGACCACGACCGCGAAGGCACCCACCTTCAGCGTGACCGGGAGCGCCATGCGCTAGCGTGTCGGAGAACCCGCGCCACTCGCGAAAGAACTCCCGCAACGCCTCAAGGTGTTCCGCTCCCGGCGCCGGCTTCGCCGGCGCAACCCCT
>CAZDYT010000009.1:0-23214 GCA_964509395.1 uncultured bacterium | reverse complement strand
CGCCCCCTCACCCTGGCCCTCTCCCCCCGATGGGGGAGAGGGAAACTCGGCGGCACGCTCAGAACGCGGCGTCGATGGCGCTCAGGTCCTCCGGAGTCAGCGAGAAGTCCGGCGCGGCCGCGTTCTCCCGGACGTGCTCGAGCCGGCTGGCCTTCGGGATGGTGAAGAGCGACGGCCGCCGGGTCAGGAAGTTCAGCGCGACCTGGCGCGGGGTCCGACCGCGCTTCCGGGCGAGGTCGGCGACGACGCCGCGCAGGAAGCCCCCCTTGGCCAGCGGGGTGTACCCGACGACCGCGATCCCCTGGCTCTCGCAGCTCGGCAGGACGTCCTTCTCGATGGCCCGGTCGCGCAGGTGATAGAGCACCTGGTTGCAGGCGAGCCGCTCGCGGCCGAGGGCGGCCTGTGCCGCCTGGATCTGGCTCGCGTCGAAGTTGCTCACGCCGATGAAGCGCGCGAGCCCGCGCGCGACCAGCTCCTCCATCGCCCGCATGGTCTCGCCGATGGGATGCGCGTCGCTCCACCAGTGGAGCAGATAGAGGTCGACGTGATCGGTCCGGAGGCGCCGGAGCGAGGCCTCGCAGGCGCGCAGCGTGCCCGCGTACGAGGCGTTCGACGGCAGCACTTTCGTCGCGATGAAGACCCGGTCGCGCCGTCCCGCGACGGCCTCCGCGACGACCTTCTCGGCCCCGCCGTCCCCGTACATCTCGGCGGTATCGATGTGCGTGAGACCCAGCTCGATCCCGAGCCTGAGCGCCGCCACCTCGTCGCGGTACGTGCTCCGGCTCTCCCCCATGCGCCACGTCCCCTGCCCGATCACGGCGACGGGCACGCCGGTCCAGCCGAACGGCCGGGTGATCACCGAGCCTTCCCGTCGGCGGAGCCGCGTAAACGCTTGGTCATGGACAACACCCCGGGCCACTATAGCCGAAAGGCCGGAGCGCTCCTAGTGGCGCATGCTGGTCCGGGCCACAACTACTTCGGGGCGGCAAGCCGCGCCTGGTCGGGCAGGCAGGCGGGATCGTCTGGTCGTTCGTCAACGGGCGCGCGGTGATCCAGCCCGGGCGGCTCCCGGATGGCGCACCGGGACCCGGGCCGGGCTGCTGACTGACAACGCACCGCGATCGGACCGCGCCTTAGTCCTGGTCGGGTATTCCGGAGCCACCGGTAAGCCTCAGCTTAAGGGGGGCCTTCAACTCGCGGGCACGGGGAGGCGGGCTGGTGCCCGAGCGCTCGAAACCTTTACGACGGGTTGTCGGCCCTCGACAATCGCGCGTTCGTCATGCAGCTCTACGGGGTCCCGCGCCGTAAGCGTGTGGCGCGGGCCGAGGCGCTGTTGGCCCGATTCCGGCGCGGCGAGACACGGGATGTGCCGTCTACCGGGCTCTCGCGCGGCATGAGTTGGACGCTGACGGTCGCGGCGGCCTTGGCCCATCGCCTCCACAGTCCGGAGCACCAGCGAAGGGCCCGGCGAACCAGCTCTGTGTATCCAGACATTTCTGCTTCGAACTCGATCGGCGTCACGTGCTCCCCGTCGAGGCGACGCTTCAGAGTCAACCGCGGTGTTCCTCCGTGATTGACGCCCGCTTCCGCGGTGACGGCGCTCCTGATCCCCACCTCGCGGAGCCACGCCTCCTGCTCCTCCCTGCGGTCGCCGTCGGGGTACGAGAAGTGCTGCGGCCATTCTCCCACCATCCGCCACACGGTGACCGCATTGTCCGCGATCTCCCGGGTCGCGGCCTCGCGTTCACCGGGGAAGCGGTGCCGGTGCGTGTGAAGCTGGATACTGATCCCCGAGGCTGCCAGTTCGCGGATTTCCTGAGCGTTGACCAGACTCAGACCCCGGGCTTGGACGATCGTCGCGTAGTCGACGCCGAGACGTTCCCCCAGAGTCTTTCCAAGGCGACACCGGTCCTCTTCGTCGCAGCCGGTCTCGCCCAGCGTGATGATCTCCCACATCACGCGCATTCGCTCCTCACTGTCACGGAGAGACACCCGCCGCCCTTCCCCCCACCCCAGCCCCGCGGTGTCGAGCTCCTCCCGGTTCGTCTTCCAGAACATGTACTGGACGGCGAGCCGGAACACCGGCGTCTCCTTCAGGCAGTAATACGTGGTCAGGTACAACGTCGCGGGGAAACCGAACTCCTGGAGCAGCGGGAGCGCGTGCTTCCGCACGCCGTAGAAACCATCATCGAAAGTGATCACCGTCGCTCTCGGAGGCAGGGTCCCGCGTTCGAGGTCGCGCAGCGCCTGATCCAGTGGCAGGACCCGGAAGCCCCAATCCGACAGGGACTGGAGGCGCGCCCGGAACGTCGCCGGCCTCATGAACAGCTGAGGACGGAATTCGCTCTCGTCAAGAACGGAAATCCCGTGATAGCCCAGGATCCTCAGTCCGCGTCCGGTGGCGTGACGGGCAACGTGAAACAGCCCAGCGCACTTGCTCACGTGGAGAAAGAACCGCTTCGCGAGCGTCCTCAGATCCGAGCCCCCCAATGGGCAGGCTCCCAACGCGTCGCTGGTCCCCGGGGCCGGCTCTCTCATGGCCGGATGCCCCGCGCTTCGTCGAGACACGTCCGCAAGACGCTGGCGAGCTCCGCGGTGTGCTCCATGAGCCACGTGTGGTGGCTGCCGGGCAGCGTGTAGATGCGGATCCCAGCGGTGGCCAGGGCTTCCCAACCCAAGGCGGGATCACGGAGGCTCGGGGGCTGCTCGGCGGCGCGGACGACGACGAGCGTGCCGTCGTACGGTCGCGGGCGGTATCGCCGCATGGCCCGGAGGATCCGGTATTCGACCGCCTCGTGCCGGATCAGGATGAGGAGCTCCTTGCCTCCCAGGGAGAGCAGGGAGCGCCCTCGGAGGTCCGAGCGCATCTGCCGGGCCACGCGGAACAGGGTGGTTCTCCTCAGGGACGGTCGACCCCGACGCCCCGGGGCGGGCGTTTCCCAGATCGACACCAGCGCCACCCGCTCACCGCGTCGCCGAAGCTGCTGGGCGATTTCGAACGCGACGATGCCTCCCTCGCACCCGCCGGCGAGGTGGTAGGGCCCAACGGGTTGCAGCGCCCGGATCTCGTCGGCGAAGCACGCCGCGATCTCCTCGATGCAGGTGTACGGTCGCTGGCCTCGCGACTGCCGCTGCCCCTGGAGGGCATACACGTCGAGCCCGTAGAAGGGTTGGTCCATGCCGAGGTACCGGGCCAGGGCGACGTAGCGCGGGTTGCTGCCGCCCACGTACAGGGGCGGCCGGGAGCCGTAGGGTTGGATGGCCACGACCGCGGTCAGGGGGCTCGCGCCCTGGTCCCAGCGGAGAACGTCAGCCAGGTGGGCGATGGTCCTGCCTTGAAACAGCACCGCCAGAGGGACCTGCCTGCCCAGCTTCTCCTCGATCCGTGCCACCAGGCGGACCGCCAACAACGAATGGCCCCCGAGATCGCAGAAGTCGTCCGTGACGCCGGTCGGGGCCGTGCCGAGGGTGTCCTGCCAGATCCGCGCCAGCTCCCGCTCTAGGTCGTCGCGAGGTCCGATGAACCGACGCTCCGACAGGGGACGCGTCGGGCCCGGCGCCGGGAGGGCCCGCCCGTCGACCTTGCCGCTCGGCGTGAGCGGCAAGGCTTCCAGTGGCTCGAAGGCGGCGGGCAGCATGTACTCAGGCAGCGTCCGCTTGAGGAACGCGCGCAGGTCGTCAGGCTGCGGCGGCTGTCCGTCGCGCGGCACGACGTAGGCGACGAGGCGGGCGCCGCCGGGCGCGTCCTCGCGCATCGTCACCACGGCTTCGCGCACCCGAGAGTGGTGGGCGAGCACCGTCTCGATCTCGCCCAGCTCGATGCGAAAGCCCCGCAGTTTCACCTGATGGTCGCGGCGCCCCAGGAACTCGAGCGTGCCGTCCTGGCGGTATCGCGCCATGTCCCCCGTCCTGTAGAGCCGCGCCCCCGGGAGCGGGCGGAACGGATCCGGAACGAAGCGCTCCGCCGTCAGGTCGAGCCGGTTGAGATACCCTCGCGCCAACCCGGCCCCCCCGACGTACAGCTCGCCCGGGACCCCGGCCGGCACGGGCTCGAGATGACGGTCCAGCACGTAGCACTGGGTGTTGGCGATCGGCCGGCCGATCGGCACAGGACCCGCACCGCGCTCCACCCGGTGGAGCGTCGACCAGATTGTCGTCTCCGTCGGCCCGTACAGGTTCCAGAGGGCCCCGCAGCGGTCCAGGAGCTGGTCCGCGAGCTCCGGCGAGAGCGCTTCCCCCCCGCACAGCGCCTTCAGGTGCGGGCTCCCGCGCCACCCCGCGGCTAGGAGGAGCCGCCACGTCGCCGGCGTCCCCTGCAGCACGGTCGCCCCGGATCGGCCGAGCCGCTCCGCCAGGCGAGCGCCGTCGGCTGCGACCGCCTGGCTGACTACCTCGACCCGCGCCCCGACCGCGAGCGGGAGGAACAGCTCGAGCCCGGCAATGTCGAACGACAGCGTCGTCACGGCCAGCAGGACATCCTCCGGGGTCAGGCGCAGCTCGTTGCGCATGGCCTCGAGGAAGTTGACCAGCGCGCGGTGCGGTACCATCACCCCCTTGGGCCGCCCCGTCGACCCGGAGGTGTAGATGACGTACGCGGGGTTGTCCGGCGTGACCCCACCGGCCGGGTTGGTTCCCGGCTGACGGGCGATCTCCTCCCAATCGGCGTCGACGCATACCACGTGCGCACGATGCGGAAAGAGACGCGTCACCAGCCGCTCCTGCGTAAGCAGCACCGGGGCCCTGGTGTCCTCGAGCAGGAACGCGAGCCGCTCCCGCGGGTGCGCCGGGTCGAGCGGGACGTACGCCCCGCCCGCCTTGAGGACCCCGAGCACGCCGACGACCATGTCCAGGGAGCGTTCGAGGCAGATGCCCACCAGGACCTCCGGCCCGACTCCCCGCCCGCGGAGGGAATGCGCGAGCTGATTGGCGCGCCGGTTGAGCTCCCCATAGGTCAGCTCTGCCCCCTCGCAGACCACCGCCACAGCCTCCGGGGCCTGCTCGGCCTGCTCTTCGATCAGCTCGTGGAGACACGCGTCCTGCGGATAGGCGGCCTCGGTGGCGTTCCACCCCACGAGGAGCTGCCGCCGCTCCGTGTCACTCAGCAGGGGAAGGCGCGAGACCCGCATCGACGGATCCGCCACCAGGCCGGCCAGCAGCCTCTGGAAGTGCCCCATCATTCGCCCGATCGTCCCGCCGTCGAACAGGTCCGTGTTGTACTCCACCACTCCCCGCAGCCCGCGCTCCCGCACGTCCACCGTCAGCGTCAGGTCGAA
This sequence comes from uncultured bacterium, assembly GCA_964509395.1. Classification (GTDB taxonomy): domain Bacteria; phylum Methylomirabilota; class Methylomirabilia; order Rokubacteriales; family DASRDR01; genus CAZDYT01. The sequence continues at coordinate 17,941 of CAZDYT010000009.1, read as the reverse complement.
CTTCGCCGTCCCGCTGTGGACCTTCAGGGGGCTCACCGTCAACCCCGGAAGTGCGAGCGCGGGCAGCGGAGCGTTCTGGAGCTGGAACATCACCTGGAACACGGGCGTTCGGCTCAGATCGCGCGCCGGGTTGAGCTCCTCGACCAGCTTCTCGAACGGCAGGTCCTGGTGGGCGTAGGCCCCCAGCGCGACTTCCCGAACCCGGCCCAGGAGCTCCCAGAACGTCGGATCCCCCGAGAGGTCCGCGCGGAGCGCCAGCGTGTTGACGAACAGCCCGATGAGCCCCTCCGTCTCCGTCCGGGTCCGCGCTGCGACGGGGGAGCCCACGACGATGTCCTTCTGTCCCGTGTACCGGTGCAGCAGCGCCTGGAACCCCGCCAGCAGCGTCATGAACAGCGTGACCCCCGCCCGCCGGCTCAGCGCGGCCAGCCCGTCGGCCAGCGTCCCCGGGAACTCCACCACGTGGCGGGCCCCGCGGTAGGTCTGCAGCGCGGGATGCGGCCGGTCCGAGGGCAACTCCAGGACGGCGGGCGCCCCCGCTAGCTGCCGGCGCCAGTACGCGAGCTGGGCCTCCAGCACCGCCCCTTGCAGCCACCGCCGCTGCCACTCGGCGTAGTCCGCGTACTGGATGGGCAACTCCGGCAGCCGCGCCGGGCGCCCCGTGCTGAAGGCGCCGTAGAGTTCCCCCAGCTCCCGATTGAGCACTCCCAGTGACCAGCCGTCGGACACGATGTGATGCATCGTCAGGAGCAGCACGTGCGCCTCGTCCCCGAGATGCAGGAGCGCCGCCCGCAGCAAAGGCCCCCGAACCAGGTCGAAGGGCCGCCGCGCCTCCTCGGCGGCGATGTGCCGCACCTCCCCGTCGCGCTCAGCGCCCGCTCCGCCACGCAGGTCGATCACCGGCAGAGCGACAGGACCTGCCTCCGCGATCACCTGGGCCGGCTCGCCCTCCCGCTCCGCAAACGTCGTCCGGAGGGCCTCGTGGCGTCCCACGATTGCCTCCAGCGCCTGGCGCAACGCCCCCTCGTCGAGCCTTCCCCGGAGGCGGGCCGCCCTGGTGATGTTGTAGACCGCGCGGTCCGGCTCCAGCCGATCGAGGAACCACAGCCGTTCCTGGGCGAAGGAAAGACGGGGAAGCCCCGCGCCTCTACGAGGGATCGCCTGGCGCCCGGCGCCCGCCGCGACGAGCTCCATCAGGCGGCGCTCGAGCAGCGCCCGCTTCTCCGGGGAAAGGCCGGCTAGGCGGTGGCCGAGGTCACTCATGGGCAGTCCGCGGGATCATCCCAGCGCCAGCACGCGAGACGCCAGCCGGCTCCCTCTGCGGCGAGGGCACCGACGTAGTTCGGCGCGGGCTCGAGGGACCGTAGCGTCCAGCGGGAGGGCGCCTGCGGGTCGCCCTCGACCCGCAGGAGCCGCGGCGCGTGCCCCGGAGCCAGCGAGACATCGAAGGACGGGAGGGGGCGAGTCAAGCCCTCCCCGAGCGCCTTCAGGTAAGCCTCCTTGCGTGTCCAGCACCGGTAGAACGCGCTCGTCCGGTCGCCCGGGAGGATCGCGCGCAGGGCAGCTCGCTCCTGCTCGGAAAAGAACCGCGCTGCAATGCGCTCGGCGTCGGGAATTGCGCGCAGCCGCTCGACGTCGACGCCGACCTCACGCCCACGAGCGACCGCGTAGACCGCCACCGCCGCTGAGTGCGAGACATTGAAGTGCAGACCAGCCGCCTCGAGATTGCCGGCGAGGCAGGGTTTGCCGCTCGGGCCATACCGGAACTCGAGGTCTTTCGGGTCGGCGTCCAAGTAGCGTCCCAAGATGGCCCGGAGCACTCCCCGACCCGCGATGAAGCGCTCCCGATCCAGCTCCCCCCGGAAGCGCTGCGCTCGGCCTCGCTCGTCGGCCGAAAGCAACCCAGCCAGCTGATGGGCCCGGGCCGCCGGCTGCTCGAGCCATGCCGACCACACGTGGACGTCTTCGCCCCCGAGCGAGAGATCGGGCGGTGGGAGCCGAAACTCCTCGCATTCCAGACTGGCGTCATCTCCGGCTCCGCGCCGGTCCATGCCTGAACGCCGCTGGGGAGTCGTCATGGCCCCCGAACTGAAGCGCTGACAATCGGCCACCGAGGGAAACCAAGCACGTTCTGTGCCAGCCGGCTCGCTCGACCGCAGGGTCGGTGGGTTCACAGAGGTCGGGGCCTCGCGCATCCGAGGGCTCTGGAAACGGCAAGAGCTTGCAGCTTTTCGGCAAGTTACGGGCGAACCCGAGCCGGCAGGTGGTGTGAGGTGAGGGCACGCGAATCCGCGTGCGGAGCCACGGCACGGCATCCCGATCGATACTGCCCTGGCGAATGTCTTAGCGACCGCCGCTCGGTACCGACTGATCTTCCGGTTCGCCCGCTGGCGGACACGGATCGAAAGGTGCACCGCGTGGGACGGTGCGGTACCAGCTGTGAAACACCGTGCCCGTCGAAGAAACTACCTTTTCACACCCTTCCGTCCCAACCGACTGAGGGCCACACAAGATCAGGTCTCGACGCACCCCAGACTGGCATCCGCATTGCTTCGGTCACCCAGGTGGAGTAGATGCTTGATTGTGGCGCGACGAATGGCGTACTCAGTATCCCCATGGGAAACCCGCGAGTAACCATCGTCGTCGTCCCCCGCGAGCGCTTCAGCTACGCCGAGCGTACCCTCGGGAGCATCTACGAGCACACGACGCTTCCGTTCAAGCTCGTCTGGGTGAGCGCCGGCACTCCGCGCCGCATGCATCGTCGGCTTGAACTCGAGTCCGAGCAGCGAGGCTTCCAGCTGATCCACACGCCCCGATATCTGTCCCCCAACCAGGCGCGGAACCTCGGCCTGCGGGCGGTGGACACCGAGTACGTCGCGTTCCTGGACAACGACGCACTCGTCACACCAGGGTGGCTCGAGGCGCTCGTGCGGTGCGCCGAGGAGACGACCGCATGGGTGGTCGGACCGCTCTACCTCATCGGCAATCCTCGGCGCGGCATCATCCACATGGCGGGGGGAACGCTCAGGATCCGTGAGGAGAACGGCCGGCGCGTCCTCCACGACGAGCAGAATCTGTTCGAGACGCCGCTGAGCGCGGTCTCCGAGGCTCTACGACGGCAGCCGTGGGACTACGTCGAGTTCCACTGCATGCTGGTTCGGACGGATGTGTTCGAGCATCTGGGGCCCCTGGACGAAGCCCTCTTGAGCCACCACGAGCACCTGGACATCTGCCTTGGCGTCCGCCGCGCGGGCGGGCTCGTCTACATGGAACCGAGTGCCGTGACTTCGTACGTGCCTCCGAGCCCCCGGGTGTGGTGGGACCTGCCGTACTTCATGCTTCGCTGGAGTGAGGCGTGGAACCTCGCGACGATCCGCCACTTCAACGAGAAGTGGGACGTGTCGACCGTGCGGTTCTTCACGGACCAGCCGGAAGCCGATCCCGAGGACACGGTCGCGCGGTGGGCCAGAGGCCATCGACGGCTCATGGCAGGCCTCCGCGTTCGTTCAGAAGCGACGGAGGACTGGCCGGAGCTGCCCTCAGAGCAAGCCGAGCTCATGGTGGCGATGTTCCTCGCGGTGGACCGGAGCCGCTTCGAGCTCCTGTTCGCGACCGACAACGGGAGGATCGTCGCGCCCGACGTCGCCCGCGATCCGCAGGCCACGCTGGAGCGCCTGCCGGACGCGCTGCGTGAGGCGGAAGGACGCGACTTGAACTTGATGATCCGTCCGCTGCCGGATGGTCGCCCGAACCAGCCGGCCCTGGTGCGCCTCGATGACCTCGACGCCGAGCGTGCTCGGGCCGTACAGCCCCATGCCTTCCTCACCCTCGAGACGAATCCGGGCCGGTACCAGTGCTGGCTCGCCGTGGCCAGGGGTGGCTGGCGCGGTGAGGCGGCCCTGGCCCGGCTCGTCGGCGGAGCCGACCTGGCGGCAGGCGACGGGGCCGGGCGGACCCGCGATGCAGGTCCGGTCGCTGGGAGCCGGAGGGCCGGGTCGAGGCATTTGGCGACGGACGCTGCGTGTCCTCGCGTGAGGCTGGTCGAGGCCGTCGCGGGTCATCTGACGACCCCGCATCAGCTCGAGCGCAGCGAGGTCGTAGACTGCCTCGGCGCGGCTCACCTCTGCTGACGACGGGCGGCGCGAGGCTGACGCGGGCGCCTCGGCGACCCGGGGGGCGCCCGGTTGACGACACGACGTGCTCCTGCCGAGCGGCGGGCGAGCCAGACGGGCACGGGGGATGGCGAAAACGAGTCCTGGTGAGTCAGATGGCCCACGCGAGCTCCTGACCATCGCCGTCTCAGCGACCTTCACGGCCGATCCGGTCGAGCGGACGCTGGCGTTTTGGTTTGCCGAGTTGGACATACCGGTGCGCGTGGTTTTCGCCCCGCACAACCAGGTGTTCCAGGAACTGCTCGACTCGACGAGCCTGCTCGGCCGGAACCAGACCGGGGTCAACGTCGTGCTGGTTCGCCTGGAGGACTGGGGGGATTGGGCCGCCCAAACGCGGAGAGGATCGGCGAGCGAGCAGGAATGCCAGGGACTCGAGCGGAGCGTGCGGGAGTTCTGTAGGGCCGTGACGACGGCCGTGGAGCGATCGCCGATCCCGCACCTGATCGTCGTGTGTCCCGGCTCGCCCGCCGGGCTCCCGGATCCCCGACGGGCACGCCTCGTCCAGGAGATGGAGCACTTGCTCGGCGCCGAGCTCGCGGCGGCAAGCACCGTCGAGCTCGTGACGACCGCGGATCTGTCGGAGACCTATCCCGTCGCCGAGTACCACGATTCGCACGCCGAGGAGCTGGCCGACATGCCGTATACGCCAGTCTTCTTCGCGGCGCTGGGCACGATGATCGCCCGGAGAATCCACGCGGGCCGCGACACGCGGTACAAGGTGATTGCGCTCGATTGTGATCAGACGCTGTGGACCGGAGCCTGCGGTGAGGATGGCCCGTCGGGCGTCGTGATCGATGCCTCGCGTCGCGCCATCCAAGACATCATGGTGCGCCAGCACGACATGGGCCGGCTGCTGTGCGTCTGCAGCAAGAACAATGAGCCGGATGTCGCGGAGGTGTTCGCGCAGCGGTCCGACATGGTTCTCAAGCGCGAGCACATCGTCGCGTGGCGAGTGAACTGGAGACCGAAGTCCGAGAACTTGCGCTCTCTGGCGGACGAGCTTGGACTGGGTCTGGACAGCGTCATCTTCATCGATGACGATCCCGTGGAGTGCGCGGAGGTCGAGGCGAACTGCCCGGACGTGCTAACCATCCAGCTCCCGAGAAGCGGGGCGAACCTGCCCCGGTTCCTGAATCACCTGTGGGTGCTGGATCGGGTCAGTAGCACCCGGGAGAGCGGTGAGCGAACGAAGCTCTACCGGGAGCACGCGGAGCGGGAGCGCCTCCGACGCGAGGGGCTGACGCTTGCGGACTTTCTTGGGGCACTCGGTCTGAGGATTTGCATTGCCCCGGTGACAAGTGATCAGGCCGCGCGAGTGGCGGAGCTCACGCAACGGACGAACCAGTTCAACGTAACGGGGATCAAGCGCTCGGGGGCGGACATCCGGTGGATCTGCGAGAGCGGGGGAATGGGCTGCCTAGGTGTCGGGGTAAAGGACCGGTTCGGGGACTATGGGCTGGTCGGCGTCATGCTGTTCCGGGTTGCGCCCCAGACGCTCGCCGTGGATACCTTCCTGCTGAGCTGTCGCGCGCTGGGGCGGGGCGTGGAGCATCGCATGCTGGCCCGGCTGGGTGCGATCGCCGTGGAGCAGGGCGTCGACCGGGTGGATGTGCCCTATGTCGCGACCGGGCGGAACCGCCCGGCGGAGGCGTTCCTCCATGCGATCGCCGGGGAGTTCAAGGAGCGGTCGGGGAACGACTTTGTCTTCCGGATTCCGGCAGGGGTCGCGGCGGCGGCGACCTATCGACCGCCCACGGCGGAGGGGGCCGACCAGAGAGGTGTGGAGGGCGATGCGCCGGCTCGTAGCGTGCCGGGCGCCGGGCGGGACGCGCGGGCGACGGCCGTGCTGTTCAGCTCGATCGCGCTCGCTTTGTCGAACGCCGAAGCCATTGAACGGGCAGTCGCGTCACGACGGCGGCGGCACGCTGGCGCCGCCGCGCTCGTCCCCCCGCGGACGCCTGTTGAACGGCAGCTGGCGGAGGTGTGGTCGGAAGTTCTCGGCCTGGACCGTGTCGGCGTCGAGGACGACTTCTTCGAGCTGGGCGGACATTCCCTCCAGGCGATGCAGATCCTGTCGCGGGTCCACCAGGCGTTCGGGGTGGAACTCTCGCTGCGCCTCGTGTTTGGCGGCGCCTTCACCGTGGCGGCACTGGCCCGAGCGGTCCTCGGTGCGCAGATGCGCTGGGCGCGCCCGGCAGACGTGTCGGCGGTGCTCGAGGAGGTTGCGGCACTGTCTGATGAGGAGGTGCGCACCCTGCTGGAGCGGCCGCGAGGCGGTAGCGAGACTGGCTCGGTGTAAGTAGGGCATGAGATGCGGCAGGGCCGCCACCTGTTCGAGGTGAGACAGGCGTGAGAATCCTGCTGGTTCACAGCGTGACCTATGTCCCGGCGCGGAGCGGGGCGGCCAAAGCTGACCGGCTGATGCTGGAGGCCCTCGCGAGGCAAGGGCATCGGTGCCGAGCCCTGACCCTCGCCAGCGCCGTGCCGGGTGGCGCGGGCGGCGCCCAGCTACGGGCCGAACTCGCCGACCGTGGAATCGCGCCGAGGTCCTCGTCTGCCAGGTTTCACACGTTCGAGCTCAACGGCGTCGAGGTGCACGCGCTGAACAGCGGCAACGACTTGCGTGCTCACCTGGCTGACCAGATTCGGAAGTTCGCACCAACGTGGATTCTAGTGTCTGAGGACCCCTCTTTCCTCTCCCTGGCGGTGGCGCTCGAAGCCAGCCCCACGCGTGTCGTGTACATGGCTCACAGCCAGGCCACCTTGCCATTCGGGCCGGAGTGCTTTGTCTCAGACGAAGGGAAGCGCGAGTTGCTTCGACGCGTCGCTGGAATTCTCACGGCAAGCCGGTACCTCGAGGCGTACATCCGGCGGTGGGCGGGCTTCGAGCCTCGCATGGCCCACGGCGCCGTCTTCGAAGAGGGACCCTTCCCCGTACGGGGATCCCTCGACCACGAATTCATCACGATGGTCAATCCGTCCGCCATCAAGGGCGTGGCAATCTTTCTGCAGCTGGCTCGGCATCTGCCAGACATCGCGTTTGCGGCAGTCCCGACGTGGGCGACGACGGCGGCCGATCGCCGGGCTCTCGCGCGAGCGGGCAATGTGGAGCTCCTGCAGCCAGTCGATGACGTGGACAGCATTTTCGCGCGGACGCGGGTGCTGCTCGTGCCGTCGCTGTGGGGCGAGGCGTTTGGCCGGGTCGTCGTTGAGGCGATGGTTCGTGGCATTCCCGTGCTCGCAAGCAATGTCGGGGGGCTCCCCGAAGCGAAGCTGGGGGTCGACTACGTGCTGCCCGTGCAGCCGATCGCCCGGTACGAGCCACGACGGGATGACAGGGGGATTCCCGTGCCCGTCGTCCCGCAGCAGGATGTGGAGCCCTGGCTGCGTGCGTTGAGCGAGATTCTGTCGGATCGAGGACGGTACGAGCGGCTGTCGGCGGCCTCGCGGCGGGCGGCGCTGCGATATGTCTCGGAGAGCCGCGCGAGCCGGGTGGAGGCCTTTCTCGAGGGCTTGCCGCCAGCCCGGGAACACGCGGAGAGAAAGGCTGTCGAGAGGCTTGGCGAGGTGATGGGCGGCCTGTCGGCCGAGCGTCTGGAGCTTGCCGGGTCCCTCCTGAGAGCGCGACGAGGAGACCAGGTCAGGCACGTACCCGGGCAGCCCCTGAAAAAAGTGAGAACTTGTGACAACTCAATCTGACCCCATGAGAGGGTAGCCTCGGAGGCCCGCGGCTCGGATCGCCGGGAAGGTCGCCAGCATCCCCGGCCATTAGACCTCGCCGTGCTGGGACCTGGTGAGGCCCGGCTCGGCCTCGGCTTGCCGTGACGGCGAACCGATCAGTTGCCTGCAAGGACAGAGGAGGTCTGTCGTGGAGGAACTCTCGGCCCGCACGCCCTCGTCGGCGCCGGGGTCCGCGCCGGGTCAGCCGGACGGACTGACCGAGGATACGGTCGACCTGTCGATCCCGCGTCGCTTCGAACGGCAGGTGACGCAGTATCCTGACCGGATCGCCGTGAAGAGCCGACGCCAAGCGCTCACCTACGACGGGCTGAATCGGGCCGCCAACCGCGTGGCACGGGCCATCCTGGGACACCCCGCAAGCGCAGGACAATCCGTGGCCCTGCTGCTCGAAAGCGATGCGTCCATGATCGCGGCGATGCTGGGAGTGCTCAAGGCCGGCAAGGTCTACGTGCCGCTGGACCCCTTGGTCCCCCGGGCACGGCTGACCTCCATCCTCGAGGATGCTCAGGCGTCCCTGATCGTCACCAACACCCAGAATCTGCCGCTGGCCGATGCGCTCGCCCAGACCGCGCGTCAGGCGATGAACATCGACGAGCTCGATGCGGATCTCTCCTCCGAGAATCTCGACCGGTCGATCTCACCGGACGCCCTCACGTGGATCCTCTACACGTCAGGCTCCACCGGTCAGCCCAAGGGCGTAGTCCAGACTCATCGTAACGTGTTGGCTTTCGTCAAGCACTATACCGACCGCTTTCACTTCGGTCCGGCCGACCGTCTGACGCTTCTCTTCTCGTGTGGCGTCAACCTCGGCGCTCACGACATCTTCGGCGCATTGCTGACCGGCGCCTCCCTCCGTGTGTTCGACATCAAAGCGCAAGGACTCGCCCATCTGGCCGCCTGGCTGATCGAGGAACGCATCACCGTCTACACGTCCGTCCCGACAGTCTTTCGCCATTTCGTCGATACGCTGACGGGAGCAGAGGAGTTCCACGATCTCCGCCTGATCAAACTCGGCGGTGAGCCGGTGTGCCGGACGGATGTGGAGCTGTACAAGAAGCACTTCTCGGACCGGTGTATCTTCGTCAATCGGCTGGGCACCACCGAGACCGGAAGCGTTCGGTGGTACATCATCAACAAGGAGGGTTCGATCAGCGGCCACTCCGTCCCGGTGGGATACCCGGTGGAAGACCACGAGATCCTGTTACTCGATGATGCGGGCAGGGCAGTCGGAGTCGACGAAGTCGGCGAGATCGTCGTGAAGAGCCGCTACCTCTCCCCCGGCTACTGGCGAAGGCCCGAACTCACCCGAGCCGCGTTCCTCCCGGACCCAGACGGAGGAGAGGCGCGCCTCTACCGCACCGGAGACCTGGGGCGCATGCTCGCCGATGGCTGCCTGATGCATCTGGGGCGGAAGGACTTCCAGGTCAAGATCCGAGGCCACCGGGTCGAGGTCGACGAGATCGAGATGGCCCTGCGCGATCTCGCTGCGATCAAGGAAGCCGTGGTCGTGGCCCGGGAAGACCGCTCCGGCGATCACCGCCTGGTGGCGTATCTCGTCCCGAGGGGCTCACCCGCGCCAACGATCACCACCCTCCGACGCGCCCTCGCAGAGAGGCTGCCGGACTACATGGTCCCCTCGGCCTTCGTGTTCCTCGACGCCCTGCCGCTCGCGCCCAATGGCAAGGTGCACCGCCGCGCGCTGCCGGCCCCCGGCGCCGCCAGGCCCGCGCTCGACACCCCCTTCGTCGGCCCGCGGACTCCCGTGGAAGCCAGACTGGAGCGGATCTGCGCCGAGGTCCTCGACCTCGAGCAGGTCGGCATCCACGACAGTTTCCTGGATCTGGGCGGTCACTCCCTGCTGGCCGCGCGCATCGTCGCGCGGGTCCTCGACACGTTTCACGTGGAGATCCCGCTGCGTTCCCTGCTGGAGGCGCCGACCGTGGCGGCCATTGCCGTCGTCATCGACTGCCACCTGGCCCTCGGGGGAGACCACGCCGACATGGACCGGGTAGTCGCGGAGGTGGAAGGGCTCTCGGACGACGAGGCTCGACGGCTCCTCGCCGAGGGGACATCGTAGATGACAATGGCGATCGACGGAGTGACGTGACGGCGATAACGGGAACACGCGATGAGGCCGACGCCCCCCTGCCGGGTACACGGGCCTGACGTGGATCCCGTCAAGACCATCACCCGGCGGGGCGCTGACTACACATTCGTGGCGCTTCTAAGAGCCTCCTGAGTGACGGTTCTAGCCGCCGCGGGTGTGCATCTCCAGGTGCGGGTCCCGCCGAAGGCCGTCGATCTGGAGCAGCGGGCCTCGGGCCGCCAGCTCCTTGCGCTCTTCCGCCCCCCGATCGCGGCGCTGGGTCCAGCGCCCCGTGACGAGCGCCTTCAACTCCTCCCGCGAGGCCCCGCCGCGGAGCGGCGTGCGCAGGTCGGTCCCCTGCTGGGCATAAAGACAGAGAAACCACATCCCGTCGGCCGTCAGCCGGCTGCGGTCACAGGTCCGACAGAACGGGGTGGTCGTCGACGCGATCAGGCCGAAGACGGTGCCGTCGGGGAGGCGGAACCGATCGGCCGGCGCCGAGCTCACCTCGATGACCGGCTCGATCGGTCCGTAGTGCGCGCTCAGCACCTCGAGCATCTCCCCGCGCGAGACGACCTTGTCCATCGACCAGAGCGTGGCGCCGCCCACGTCCATGTACTCGATGAAGCGCACCTCCGCCCCGACCCGCTTGCCGAACTCGATGAGATCGCAGAGCTCGTCCTCGTTGGTCCCGCGCATGACCACGCTATCGAGCTTCAGGCCGGTGAAGCCCACGCGGCGGACGGCCTCGATCCCCTCCAGCACGCGCCCCAGCGCGTCGCGCCGCGTCAGCGCCCGGAACCGATCGGGGCGGAGCGTGTCCAGGCTCACCGTGACCCGGTGGAGCCCCGCCTCGTAGAGCGCCTTCGCCTGGTCCACCAGGAGGATGCCGTTGGTCGTCATGGCGATGTCTCGGATCCCCGGCGTGGGCGCGAGCATGCGCACCAGGGTCGGCAGGTCCCGGCGCAGGAGCGGCTCCCCGCCGGTCAGGCGCACCTTGTCGACGCCCAGCTCTGCGAAGATCCCCACCACGTCGCGGATCTCCTCGAAGGAGAGCAGACCCTCCCGCGGCAGCCAGACGTACTCCGCCTCGGGCATGCAGTACTGGCACCGCAGGTTGCACCGGTCGGTGACCGAGACCCGCAGGTTGCGGAGCGGTCGGCCGAGGAGGTCGGTGGGCGGACGCGGCTCCGGAACCGTCACCGGCATCTCTGAACGGGTCCCTCCCCTCATGTCGCGCCGTCAGCCGGGGCGGCGCCGACCGCGCCGGTCTGGCATTCCTCGCACGGGCATTCCGCCCGCAACTTCCCGAAGGTATAGATCCCCGTCGAGTGGCCGTCGCTCCACCGGAACTTGACCGCGTAGCGCCCCACCAGCGCGATCTCGTCGGCGCGGATGTCCGGTCGAACCGACCTCGGGTTCAGCACGCGTTCGCCGGTGAGCTCGTTGACGCACGCGGCGCAGGGACAGGCCTCCCGGAGGTACTTGTTCGTGTACACGGTCCGGTGCCCGTCGGCCCAAGTGACGTGGACCTCGCGGTCGTCGACCCTGCGGATCTCGACGGGTGTCGCCTCCACGCCTCTCCTCCGGATCGCCCCCATTATGCCTCAGATTGCGGTAAATTGAGCCCGATGAGGCGTGGCACCTGGCTCACGCTGGCCGCCCTCGGGAGCATGCTCGGGGTCCACGGCGGAGGCGACGTCATGGCCGAATCGGCTCGGCCGCTCACGTACGTCACCCTCAACCTCCTCCACGGCGGGGTCCTCTCCGGCCTCACCGGGGACGATCAGGACCTGGAGGCACGCCTCCGGATCGTGGTGGAGGAGCTGCGGGCGCTGGACCCGGACATCGTCGGGGTCCAGGAAGCTTCTGCCAGCCGGCGGCGGGGCAACGTAGCCGCCCGCCTGGCGACCGAGCTCGGTTTTGAGTACGCTCACGCGCCGGTCCGCTTCTCCTCCGCGGACGCGCTCGACCGCCTGATTGCCTGGCTGATGAACTTCCGCGAGGGCCCCGCCATCCTGAGTCGCTTTCCGATCGCGGGCTGGGAGGCGCACGCCCTGCCTCGCTGCAACGGGCTCCTGGACCCCCGCGTGCTGCTCTACGCGCGAGTCCGGACGCCCTGGGGCGACCTCGGGGTGGCGTCCACCCACACCTCCCGCGGCTTCTGCGAGGCCCAGCGGGTCGCGGAACTGATGCTGGCCCGGCGCGGCCCCTGGCCCTCGGTCCTCATGGGGGACTTCAATGCCACCGAGGCCTCCCCCGGAATCACGGCCCTCACCAACGGTGCGGGGTTCGTCGATAGCTTCCGGGTGGCGAACCCGACCGCCCCCGGCCCTACCGTCTGGCAGCCGGTCCATGCGCCCGTCCCGACGGCGTTCCGCCGCGTGGACTACGTGTTTCTCCTCCCCGGAACGGCCGTGGCGGGGCGCATCCTCGGGAGCCGAGTCGTCCTCGACACGCCTCGACGTCTCGCGGACGGGACGGTCCTGTGGCCCTCCGACCACTACGGGGTGCTGGCGGAGCTGGTCCTCTTCGGGCCGGGCGCCGGCCGGAGGTAATCTGACCGGTTGCGTCGGACATTCCCGCCCTGCTACCTTTGAAGGGTGTCCCCGTGACGGGCGTGGGTCCGTGGTTGACTGTTCGCGAGGGCAACTCTGGACAGCGTCATGACCGAGCAAGAGCCCTGTAAGATCGTCGCCCGGTACTCCGACGGCAAGGTCCTCAAGGGCTACATCTACGACTTCGAGCCGAACAAACCTCGCTTCCATCTCGTTCCCGCTGACGATCCCGCCGGCGAGGGGATGGAGGTGTGGCTGAGCGATCTCAAGGCGGTCTTCTTCGTTCGGACCTTCGACGGGAACCCCGAGTACGCCGAGTCGAAAGAGTTCGACGCGGCGCAGCGAGTTCCCGGGCGCAAGGTCCGGGTGCAATTTGCAGACGGCGAGACCCTGGTCGGCTACACCATGGGATACGACCCGTCGCGCCCGGGCTTCTTCTTCATCCCGGCAGACCCCCAGAGTAACAATCTGAGGGTCTTTGCGATCCGCGCGGCCACGCGCAGGGTGAACCGTCTGTACCCCTGAGGGCGCGAGGCGGGGCGCCCGATCCGCGCGCACGTCCGGGCCGCGCGACCGCGCTTGGAGGCCGGCAGGGCCGTGGCAGACCCCGAGCCGGGCGGGCCCGTCCCGCCGTCCTCTCCGTGAGCCCGCCGAGTCGGGAACCGGCCTACCTCTATCTCACGACCACGGGGCGGCGGACGGGACAGCCGCGCGAGATCGAGATCTGGTTCACGCGGCGCGACGGGCGCTACTACCTGATCGCCGAGAACCGGGAGCGCGCGCAGTGGGTCCGGAACATCCTCGCCGACCCTCGCGTCCGCTGGCGCGTCGGCGACACTAGGTTCACGGGGCGGGCCCGGGCCGTGGACCCCGGCACCGAGCTCGCGTTGAGCGCGGCGGCCCAGGCGCTCTCCGCGGCGAAGTACGGCTGGGGCGACGGTCTGGTCGTCGAGTTGACCCCCGATCGGAGCCCGGTCCGTTGACACCCGGCCGCGTTTCGATCCATGGTAGACGGGCTCAGGCTCAGCACCCCAGCAGGGAGGGACCGGCAATGACCCACATCGGGCAGCGACGCCTTCTCGCCATCGTGACGGTGACTGCCGTCGTCCTCGCCGCCGGGAGCTGGGTGGCCGGGCAGACCCCGGTACCGGGCAAGCGTGGCGGCACCCTGATCCTGGCACGCCAGGGCGAGGCCACGAACCTCGACCCGCACAAGGTGCCCGCCTTCACGAGCCACCGTGTCTTCGAGCTGGTCTACAGCACGCTCACGCGGCTGGGGCCGGACCTTGGCGTGCAGCCCGACCTGGCGGACTCCTGGACGATCTCCCCGGATGGCCGCCAGATGACGCTCCACCTGCGCCCGGCGAAGTTCCACAACGGCGAGCCGCTCACCAGCGCGGACGTGAAGTTCACCTACGAGCGCATCCTCAACCCCCAGACCAAGGCCGTCGCGCGCGCGTTCTTCACCGACCTCGAGAAGGTCGAGGCGCCCGACCCGCGGACGGTGGTCTTCAGCCTGAAGCAACCCAACGTGGCGCTGCTGATCTACATGGCCCATCCGAACGCGAGCATCGTCTCCCAGAAGGTCGCCCAGGCCGCCAACGACGATCTCTCGCGCAAGGAGTACGCGATCGGCAGCGGGCCGTTCCGCCTGGCCGAGTGGGTGCCGGACAACTTCATGCGCTTCGAGGCGTTCCGGGACTTCTACGTCTCGGGACAGCCGTACGTGGACGCCGTCCGCATCAACATCGTCCCCGACGAGGCGGGGATCACCGCGGCCCTGCGCACGAAGGCGGCCGACCTCGCCCTCATCGCCGACGCGCGCGTCGCCCAGACGCTCGGGCGGGAGGCGGGCGTCACGGTCAGCGCGAAGCCGAGCCTCAATTACCATCTCCTCTTCGTCAACACCAAGCGCAAGCCGCTCGACCACCCGAAGGTGCGCCAGGCCATCGCCTACGCCCTCGACCGGAGGCAGATCATCGACACCGTGGCGCTCGGCGCCGGCGACCCGACGGGACCGATCCCGCCCGCGCTTCCCTTCTACGCGCTGCCGACCACCGAGTTCGAGCCCTACAAGCGGGACGTGGCGAAGGCCCGGCAGCTCCTCCAGGAAGCCGGGGTCGGCCCGGTCCAGCTGACGATCCTGACCCAGACGACCGAGCCCGTCTACGCCAAGGACATCGCCCAGATCGTCCAGCAGCAGCTCGGCGAGGCGGGCATCAAGGTCAACATCGAGATGCTGGAGTTCGGGCAGTGGGTGCAGCGCTGGCTCAAGGCCGACTTCGAGATGGCGCCGGGCCTCAACTCCGGGCAGCCGGACCCGGACTTCTACCTCTTCCGCTACTTCACCAACGACGGCAACCTGAACTTCGTCCACTCCTACAAGAACGACACGGCGAGCGACGCCATCAAGCGGGCGCGCACGCTGGCGGACCCCCAGGCGCGCAAGCCGCTCTACGCCGTGGCGCAGCGCGAGCTGGTCAACGGCGTCCCGTTCGTCTGGCTCTACGTCGGGCGGGATTACGTCGGCCTGCAGCCCACCACCAAGGGCTTCGTCCACCTGCCCACGGGGTCGATCCTCTACCTCCGGCAGACCTGGCTCGACAGGTAACCAGGCCGTGGCGTCGGGGCCGGCGCCGCACGCCGCGCCCCGAGCCACGCGCGCCATGGGCCGCTACCTCGCGAAGCGCCTGCTGAGCCTGCCCCCGACGCTCGTCGGGGTGTCCGTCCTCACGTTCCTCTTCCTGCGCCTCATCCCGGGGGACGCCATCGCGGTCCGGCTCGGCACGTCCACCGCCCTCAGCGCGGAGCAGCTCGCGGAGCTGCGCGGGTACCTCGGACTCGACCAGCCGCTCCACGTGCAGTACCTCAACTGGCTCGGCTTCCTGCTGCGCGGGGACGCCGGCTACTCCATCCGCACGGGTCAGCCCGTCGTGGCGGAGATCGCCGCCCGCCTCCCGGTCACCGCCGAGCTGGCCGTGACGGCCGCGCTGGTGGCGCTGCTGCTCGGGATCCCGCTCGGGCTCGCGTCCGCCCTGCGCCCCAATACGGGGCTCGACTTCTGCGCCCGAAGCTTTGGGCTCTTGGGACTCTCACTGCCCAACTTCTGGCTCGGGACCCTGTTCGTCCTGCTCTTCGCGCGTTACCTCCGCTGGATGCCCAACACCGGCGGCTACGTGGAGCTCGCACAGAACCCGGTGGCGAACCTGCGCTTCCTCGTCTTCCCGGCGGTCACGCTGGGCGTGGCCATGGCCGCGGTCGTGATGCGCACGACGCGGTCCGCCATGCTCGACGTCCTGGGCACCGAGTACATCCGCACGGCGCGCGCCAAGGGCCTGAGCCCGGCTGCCGTCGTCAACCGGCACGCGCTCAAGAATGGCCTCATCGTCGTCGTGACCATCCTCGGCATCCAGGTCGGCTACCTGCTGAGCGGCGCGGTCGTGGTCGAGGAGATCTTCTCCGTGCCGGGGCTCGGCCGGATGCTGCTGAACGCCATCCACCAGCGCGACTACGCGCTCGTCCAGGGCGCGGTCCTCGCGGTCGCCGTGCTCTTCGTCACGGTCAACACCCTCGTCGACGTGCTCTATGGCTACCTGGACCCGCGCATCCGCTACCGATAAAAAGCCGCTGGCCGCGGCCGCGCCCCGCCGGCACCCGGAGGGCAGCCGCCCCGGCTGGGGGCTGGTCAGAAACCGCGCCGCTCTCGCGGGGCTCGGGATCGTGGCCGTCTTCGTCCTGGCGGCCCTGGCCGTGGACTGGCTGCCGCTCCCGAGCCCGGTCCGGATGGCGCCCCAGAACCGAATGGCCGGCCCGAGCTGGGCGACGCCCTTCGGGGCCGACGCGTTCGGCCGCGACCTCCTCAGCCGGACCGTCCACGGCGCGCGGCTGTCCCTGCGGGTGGCTGCCGTGTCGGTCGCCATCGCGGCGGCCGGCGGAACGCTCCTGGGACTCGTCGCGGGCTACGCGGGCGGGCGGACGGACCAGGTGATCATGCGGGCAATGGACGTGTTCTTCTCCTTCCCGGCGATCCTGCTGGCCCTCGGGATCGTCGCGGCCCTGGGGCCGAGCCCGAACAACGTCATCATCGCGATCGCCGTCGTCTACACGCCGATCTTCGCCCGGATCGTGCGGGGCCCGGTCCTCGCGCTCAAGGAACGGGAGTTCGTGGAGGCCACGCGCGCCCTCGGCGCCGGGGCCCGGCGCATCGTGGGCCGGCACATCCTTCCCAACCTCCTCTCCGTGCTCGTCGTGCAGATCAGCATCGCGCTCTCCTGGGCCATCCTCACCGAGGCGTCGCTCTCGTTCCTCGGCCTCTCGGCCCAGCCGCCTGCCCCGTCGTGGGGGACGATGCTGAACGAAGGGCGCCAGAACCTCGAGCTGGCGCCGCACATGGCGATCTTCCCGGGTCTCGCGATCATGCTGGCCGTCCTGGGCTTCAACCTCCTCGGGGACGGCCTGCGGGACCTGCTGGACCCGCGCGGGCCTCGCTGACCGGACCCATGGGCGATCCCAGGGCCCCCGCCGGCCCATCCGCGGTGAGCCCCGCGCGACCTCCGGACGTCCCGCTCCTGGCCGACCTCATGGCCGCGTCGCCGCTCCTCCGGCGCTACGGGCTGACGCGCGACGCCGCCCTCGCCGCGCTCGAGGCGGCCCGCCGGCGAGGGGACCTCCTCCTCCTGTGCCGGGACGCGGACGGCCCGCCGGTCGGGATGGCGTGGCTGATCCGGAGCTCGATCCTGACGGGCGCGGCGTACCTGCGCCTCCTCCTGGTGGCCGACCACCGGCAGGGCGCCGGCATCGGGCGCTGCCTCCTCGCGGCCGCCGAGGCGAGCGCGCAGGCGTGGGCGAACCACCTCTTCCTGCTCGTCACCGCCGACAACACCGGAGCGCGGCGGTTCTACGAGCGATGCGGCTACCGGCACGTCGGCGACCTCCCGGCGTTCGCGGTGCCCGGCCTGGACGAGGCGCTCTACCAGAAGGCGCTCCGTCCCCACGGCGAGCGACTCCTAGTCTGACGCCGGCGGCGTCCGCTCCGTCTGGCCCGTTCCAGCCCCAGCCCGACTCCGTGATGAAGCTGCACGCGAGGCGGGGGGAGGCCGCGCGGGTGACGCGGCGAACGGGGCGCCCCGCGGCGCGGAGCGCACCGCGACACGCCGCCGGGATTCCTTTGCCTGGTAACGCGGGCCGCTCACCCCGCGCTCGTGCGGGAGCGAGCACCGTGGGGCTGTTCGCCGCGGCAGGCCCCGCGCGGCCTCAAGCTCAGGTCGCCTGCTCGTCAATGATCCGGCTAGAGTCCTTGAGGCCCCAAACTCGTGCCGAATGAGTCAACTTTCATCGCCCAATCGCCTCGGGCCGTGGTCGAGACCCGAGCAGCCCCAGGACGC
>CAZDYT010000008.1:19636-24056 GCA_964509395.1 uncultured bacterium | reverse complement strand
TGGGGATCTCGGTGAGGCGGGCCTCGGGCTCGGGGAAGACGGGGCCGAAGAGGTGATTGAAGCGCCGGGCCACCTCGCGCGTCAGCTCGATGTGCGGCACCTGGTCCATGCCGACGGGGACCCAGCGCGGCTTGTACATCAGAATGTCCGCCGACTGGAGCAGCGGGTAGCCGAGGAGCCCGTACGAGGGCGACTCGAGCCCGAGCTGCTCGACCATCTCCTTGTAGGTCGGGACGCGCTCGAGCCAGGCCACCGGCGCCAGCATCGAGAAGAGCAGGTGCAGCTCCGCGTGCTCCGGCACCAGCGACTGCACGAACAGCGTGCTCCGCTCCGGGTCGAGGCCCGCCCCGAGCCAGTCGGCGGCCATCTCGAGCGTGTTGGAGGCGATCTCGCCCTTATCCGGGATCTCGGTCGTGAGCGCGTGCCAGTCTGCGACGAAGTAGAAGCAGTCGTAGTCGTCCTGCAAGCGGACCCAGTTGTCGAGGGCGCCCAGGAGATTGCCGAGGTGCAGCCGGCCGGTGGGCCGCATCCCCGAGAGCACGCGCTCGCGCGCCGGCATCAGCGGGGCCCCTCCGCACCGGAGATGTCTAGACCCCCGGCGGTTGCGAGGTGGGCGGCGAGCCGCGCCAGATCCGCCGGGGTATCGACGCCCAGCGAGGCGTGGGGCGTCACGAGCACGCGAATCCGCACGCCGTGCTCCAGGGCCCGGAGCTGCTCCAGCGTCTCCGTCTGCTCGAGCGGCGTGGGCCGGAGCGACGCGAACCGCTGCAGGAACCCGGCCCGGAAGACGTAGATGCCGATGTGACGGAGCGAGGTGACGAAGCCCGTCCGGCGTGGGAACGGGATCGGCGCGCGGGAGAAGTAGAGGGCGTACCCCCCCTGATCGAGGACGACCTTGGTCGCGTTGATGTCCTCCCGCTCGACGGCGTCCCCGATCGGGTGAGCCAGCGTGCCCATCTGGGTCGCAGGGTCCTCCGCCATCAGGCGCACGAGCTCGTCCACCGCCTTGGCATCGAACGTCGGTTCGTCGCCCTGGAGGTTCACGACCAGCTCGGCGTCCTCGCCGCGCACCGCCTCGGCGACGCGGTCGGTCCCGCTGGGGTGAGCGGGGCTCGTCAGGACTGCCGTACCCCCGAACGCCCGCACGACCCGCGCGATCCGCTCGTCGTCGGTCGCGACGATCACCCGCTCGACCGTCGTGAGCAGGCGCGCGCGCTCCCACACGTGACGGATCAGGGGTTTGCCCCAGACCTCGGCAAGCGCCTTTCCAGGGAAGCGCACCGAGGCGTACCGGGCCGGGATGACTGCGACCGCCCGCGTCATCGCTCCGGATTGGCCAGCTCGTCGCGACGTGATCGAGCTCGGGGGTTCCCGCCGGGATCGCCGCCTCGCGACGCTCGACGATCCACGTCGGCTCGCATCGCGGCAGCCACCCGTTTCACCGTTTGTCCGGGCCAGGATGCCCGCGCGGCCAGAGCTCACCCGGGCCGGAGGGCCCGGACTGGGACGGGCGGCCCGCCCCGCTGCCGGCGAACCGGGTGACGATCTCGGCGATCAGATCGCGGGTGGAGTGGCGTTTGGGATCGCCGGCGATGACCACCTCGCCCCCGCTGGCCCGCACGCTCGCCCCTTCCGGCACGGACTCCCGTGCGTAGTCGGTCCCCTTCGCGTGAATGGCCGGGCGGAGGAGCCTCACCAGGCGGTCGGCCGTGTCGTCGTCGAAGATGACGACATGGTCGACGGCCGCGAGCGCCGCCACCAGCTCCGCCCGCTCGCTGGCGGGCATCACGGGGCGGCCGGGACCCTTGAGGCGCCGGACGGCGGCGTCGGAGTTGACCCCGACGATCAGCAAGTCCCCGAGCGCCCGCGCGGCCGCGAGATACCGGACGTGCCCCACGTGGAGGAGATCAAAGCAACCGTTGGCCAGCACCACGCGCCGGCCCCGGGTCCTCGCGGCCTCCGCGACGACCCGCGCCGCATCAAGGTCGAGCGCCTTTTCCGTCATCCTGGCTACCGGCCTGCGCGTCGCGCCGAATCGCCTCGCAGAGCTCGGCTCGCGTGATGGCCGCCGTCCCGCGCTTCATCACGACGACACCGCCCGCGTAGTTGGACAGGTGGGCCGCGTCCAGAGCCCCGGCGCCCGCGGCCAGGGCGAGTGTGAACGCGCTGATGACGGTGTCCCCCGCCCCGGTCACGTCGGCGATCTCGTCGCTCCCGTAGACGGGGATGAAGGTGGCGCCCCCGCCGCGCTCGAAGAGCGCCATGCCCTTCGAGCCGCGAGTGATGAGCAGGAGGCGGCTCCCGAGGCGCTCCAGCAGGCGCCAGCCGGCCTCCTCCACCGCCTTGTCCCCGTCGAGCGCGAGCCCCAGGAGCTGCTCGGCTTCTGGCTCGTTGGGGGTGGCCGCGGTGACGTGCTCGAAGCGTAGCAGATCGTACCGGGAGTCGGCGTTCACGACGGTGCCTCGACGGGTGAGCTGGCGCGCCTGGTCGAGGAGGCGCCCCGTGATCGTCCCGTAGCCGTAATCTGAGAGCACGACCGCGTCCGCCTGCGGTCCCCATGTCTGGAGCCGGTCGAAGAGGAACGCCTCGGCCGCCGGGGGGATCGAGCCCTCCGGCTCCCGGTCCACGCGCACGAGCTGCTGGCGCGTGGCGAGATAACCGCCTGCCATGATGCGGGTCTTGACCGGCGTCACCCGGTCTGCCACGGTGGCCACGCCCTCGGTCGGCACATCCAGCTCCCGGAACAGTTCCCGGAGGGCCGCGCCTGCCCAGTCCTCACCGACCACGCCCAGGGGGAGGACCCGGGCGCCCAGCGTCTTCAGGTTGTGGCACGCGTTCGCCGCCCCGCCGAGCTGGATCTCTCGCGAGAGGTGCCGCAGGATGAGGACAGGCGCCTCGCGGGAGATCCGCACCGGCTTGCCGTGGACGTACTCGTCGGCCACCAGATCCCCGAGGACGAGCACGGTCTTGCCTTGGAAGGCCTCGACGAGGCGGAGGAGGCGTGCGTCGTCGGCGCTAGGCACGGTCCAAGGCCGCCCTGGAAGTCATCGCGCTCATTATACGGATCGGTCCAGACCTGAAAAGCGGTTTTTGCGACCCACGTCATCTCAGGGGAGGCCGATCAGCTCCCGGATCTTGACCTTGAGCTGCTCGTAGCTGACCGGCTTCGGGAAGCCCGCCTGGACGTCGAGGTCGAAGGTGACCACATCCCACAGCGCCGAAATCACGATGATCGGCAGATCCGCGAACGACGTCCACTCCGGATCCTCCCGGAGCAACCGGACGAGGCTCGCCCCACCCAGTTCCGGCATGTTGATGTCCAGGATCAGCAGCTCGACCGTGTGGGCGCGCAGCTCGGCCAGCGCGCCGCGGCCCTCGTGCGCGATCGCGACCGCGTAGCCGTCCCGCTCGAGGAACTCGCGGAGCAGCTCGCAGAGCCTGGCGTCGTCATCCACCACGAGCACCCGCTTCACGGGGCCTACCCCACGAAGTGCGCGGTCGCAAACGCGAAGAGGAAGATGATCGAGAGCCCGAACGAGAGCATCCGGAGACCTTCCCCAAGGCTCCCTCCGCGGTCTGCCATGCCGGCCGCCGCGAAGGCCGGAACGGCGGCGAGGAACTCCCGGCCCACGCTCTCCGGCGCGAACAGGATGCCGACGCTCACGGCGGCCGCGGTGTAGAGCCCGGGGCCCATCCCGAGCCGGCGGAAGACCATGACCGTGAGGCCGATGAAGCAGAGGGGGAGGATGATGCGGAGCGAGTCGAGGAGCTGCGTGTAAGCCTGAATCCCCGGACCGTGCCTGAGAATCCAGGACCCCTCCCGCCAGTAGCCGGCGAGATCCCAATGAAGCCGCACGTTCCAGCCGGCGCCGTGAGCGTCCCAGAAGGCCAGAGGGTTCCCGAGGGCGACCCAAAGGTAGGCGATGTAGGTGCCGAGCCCCAAGGGTACGAGCAGCACGCCGAGCACATCCACGGCTGTTGGCGTGCGTCCCGTCCGCCACCCCTCGATGAGGTCCCAGGCGAAGGCCGGCAGCAGGAGGACTCCCATGGGGCGCGTGGCAGCGGCGAGACCGCCCCAGACGCCCGCCATCGGCCAGTTGCCGCGGCGCGCGGCGATGAAGCCGAGCGTGACCAGCAGGAAGAAGACCGATTCCGCATAGATCGTGTGGAAGAAGAACGAGAACGGGAAGACCAGCAGCCAGAGCACCGCACGCTCCGCGGCGGCGGGCCCTGCCTGGTCGCGGACCCAGACCCAGAGGGCGACCGTCGCGCCCACCGCGGCCGCGTTGGCGATCAGGAGGCCGGCCACGACGGGGTTGCCGATCAGCGCGCTGAGCGCCTTGATCAGCGCCGGGAACAGCGGGAAGAACGCGACGTTGGATTGGCCCTGGGGATCGAACCAGTAGCCCCGCTCGACCAC
>CAZDYT010000008.1:0-19626 GCA_964509395.1 uncultured bacterium | reverse complement strand
GCGTCCCAGCGCACCCACGTCGCGACCGACAGGTTCTTGCCGAGGTAGGCCTGGGTGGGTGGCTGGAACCGGGCTGGCACGATCCGAATCGCGGAGGCGGCGATGATGAAGAGCGTCAGCCGAGTCAGCGCGAAGTAGCCGAGGGCACGCAGCAGCGCTCGGCGATCCGGCGTGGCCACCATCCAGGCGCGCAGAGCCTTGAGAGCAAGCGTCGTCCGGTGTTCCCGGATGCGCACGGTCACTCGGGGGCGGAGATCGGCAGCCATGAGATGCGCATGGTGCGGCGGGTCCGGACCGGCCGATTCTAGCACGGCGGGCGCGCCCGACCTAGCCACTCGGTGGAAAATGCGCGCGGTGCGAGCCCGGCTCGTCCCGGGGGGTGGCAGGCCCGAGTGTCAGCCGCGCCCGAGCACGCGGGCGTAGACCGCTTCGACGGCGGCGGCGCGGCGTTCCGGGGTGAACCGCGCCGCGACCCGACGGCGGCCCGCGGCGCCCATGGCTCGGGCCCGCGCGGGGTCCGTGAGGATCGCCGCCAGGCGCTCCGCCACCGTGTCGGGACGCCCGTCCACGAGCCACCCGGTCTCCCCGTCCGCGACCGTCTCCGGCATCGCCCCGAACCGCCCCGCGACGACGGGGCGCGCCGCGGCCATCGCTTCGAGAACCGCCCGGCCCGACTCCTCGGAGCCGCCGCCGAGGAGCGCGAAGCAGTCCATCGTGGCCAGGACCTCCGGCAGGTCCTCGTCGCGGTATCCGGCGAAGACCACGGTGTCGCTCAGCCCGAGGTCACGGACGAGCCGCTCGACCCCAGGGCGGCCCTCCCCGCGTCCGACGAGAAGTACGCGGAGCGTCGGGATCCGCGCCCGAAGCCGGCTCGCGGCCTGGAGCAAGGCATCGTGGCCGCGGCCCGGGACGAGGCGCGCCACGCAGCCCACCACCGGGCCGCCACCGAGGCCGAGCTCGGCGAGCACGCGGCTCGCGTCCGCGTCCGGCGTGAAGCGGGCGACGTCCACGGCCCCCGGTACCACGACGAGGCGCTCTGCGGACAGTCTCGCCCTCCGCACCGCCGCCACGATTCCTTCGCTGACGCCGATCACCGCCGCCGTCCGGCCGAAGAGCCACCGGAGCGCGGGGCCGCGCCGGATCGCCCGGCGGTGGTGTACGGTCCGGACGAGACGAGCGGCTGTGCCTCGGAGGGCGAGCGCCGCGAGCCAGTGGTCGTGGCTGAGATGGGCGTGAACGATCTCGATGCCGCGCTCCCGAATGAGGCGGCCAAGCGCTTGCACGTCTTGGAGGGGCACCCACGGGCGCACGGTCCGCTCCAGCGAAACCGCTTCCGCCGGCGGCAGGCCCACCGCACGCGCCCTCGCCTCCAAGGCGTCGCCGCGAATGCAGCCGAACGTGACCTCATGCCCTCGCTCGCGGAGGGCCCGGGCCAGGTCCAGCGCCGGGTCCGCGCTGCCGGTCCACCAGCGATTGGCCACAAGGTGGAGGACCCGGACCGGCTTCATGAGGACCTCGGGGGGGACGCCTCGTGGATGCCGGCCTGGAGCCGGATGCGGACGGCGGCGGCGACCTCATCGACCGTGATCGCGTTGAGGCAGCGATGATCGATCGGGCAGTGCGGCCGAAAGCACGGGGCACAGGGAGGTGGCCGCCAGAGCGCCGCGTGCCCGGCGCCCATGGGCGCGGTCAGCCGAGGATCGGTCGGGCCGAAGAGCACGACCACGGGCACCCCCACCGCGGCGGCCACGTGCGCGGGCCCGCTGTCCGGCGCCACGAGGACCGCGAACTCGGCCAGCAGGGCCGGAAGCAGGCGGGGGTGATCCCGCCCGACGAGGCTCCGGGGCGGGGTCGGGAGCGCGGCCTCGACCGAGCGCAGCAAAGGCTCGGCGCTCCGGCTTCCCAGGAAGACCACGGGGATCCCCTCGCCTTCGAGCCGCGCGGCGAGGGCGGCCAGGTGGTCCGCGGCCCAGAGCTTCGAGGGTCCGAAGGTGGCGCCGAGCTGGATGGCGGCGGCGCGGACGCCGGAGGGAAGGCCGACCGTGCCAAGGAGACGCCGAGCCTCGTCCTGCCGGGCTGCGGTGACGCGCAGCGTGGGTGCCGTCACGGCCGGGGCGAGGCCGAGCGGGCGCAGCAGGCCGAGGTACGCCTCGACCTGGTGCAGGCGGAGGGCGGGCGGCGGGAGGGAGTGCGTGAGCAGTCCCGAGCGCCCGTCGCCGGCGTAGCCGACACGCCAGCGCGCGCCACTGAGCCGGGCATGGAGCGCCGCCTCGAACGAGTTCGGGAGCAGGAGGGCGAGGTCGATCCGCGTGCGGCGGAGCTCCCGCGCCAGGGCGCCTCGCGCGCGCCAGCTTCGGGGGTAGCCGAGAAGCCGGCCGATGCCGGGCTCCGCCTCGAGCAGGGGTTCGACCCAGGGGCCGAGGCACCAGAGCTCGGCCGCCGGTAAAGCACCCCGGAGCGTGCGGAGCGTCGGCACCGCCATCACAGTGTCGCCGAGCCAGTTGGGGCACCGCACCAACGCCCGTCGGACCCGATCGAGAGGGATCGCTCGATTCCCGCTCACGGGAGAGCCAGGCGCGCGTCGAGGGCGGCCCACCAGGTCGCGTCCTCGTCCCGGAGGGAGAGGCGCACCCGGAGCACCCACACGGGCATCGTGCCGGACGCCGCGAGGCGCACCGCGTCTTTCTCGGTGGTGACGAGCGTTTCGGCGCCGGCGACGTGCGCTCGCGCCTCGAGCGCGCGGACGTCTGCGACCGTGTAGGCGTGGTGGTCGGGAAACGCCACGAAGTCGCGCGGCACGACGCCCAGCTCGGCGAGGGTCGCGCGGAAGTTCTCCGGCACGGCGATCCCCGCGAAGGCGAGGAGCGGCCGCCCACGGAGCGTGTCGGCGGGCGAGAGCGTGCCGGACCGCAGGTCCTCCACCGTCTCGGCTTCTTATTGGGCATGCGCGATGGGCGCAGTCGGGGCGTACGCCCGCAGCTCGCCTTCGAGGCGCGCGGGCTCGGCGCAGGCGGCAGCGTGGGTCAGGACCAGGAAGTGCGCACGCCGCAGCGCGGCGAGCGGCTCCCGCAGGCTTCCCCGCGGGAGGAGCCCGCGGTGGCCCCATGGGGCGCGCGCGTCGAGGCAGACCACCTCGGCGTCCTTCCGGAGGCGCATCTGCTGGAAACCGTCGTCGAGGAGGAGGACGTCGGGCTGAAAGCGCGGGAGCGCGACGGCGCCAGCGCGGAATCGGTCGCGCCCGACCACGACGGGCACGCCCGGCACGCGGCGAGCGAGGAGGTAGGGTTCGTCGCCGGCCTCTCGCGCGGTCAGAAGGAGCCGGTGGCCATCCGAGACCAGCCCCACCCTGTCGGGCCGGCGCCGGCCGTAGCCGCGGCTCACGATGACGACGCGCCGGCCGCGGCCGCCGAGGGTGCGCGCCACGAGCTCCACCAGCGGGGTCTTTCCGGTGCCCCCGACGGTGCGGTTGCCGACGGCCAGCACGCGGCACGGGAGGCTGCGCGTCCGGAGGATGCCGGACGCGTAGGCCGCCCAGCGGAGCGCCAGCGCGCCTCGATAGGCGAACGCTGCGCCCGCGAGCAGCGTGTCCCAGGGAGCCGGAAGGCCCTCACGCCAGGCGCGCACGAGGCGAGCGCGCTGGGTCGCGGTGAGCACGCGGCCATTATAGACTTCGGAGGGGGGCTGCGCCCCCCTCCGACGGCCCTCGCGGCCGGGTATCCGCTCGCGGGTGGCGCCGTTCGCTGTCCAGCGAACGGACCGGGCCTGCCTCCCCCCGGACTCAGCTCTACCGGCGTGCGCGAGACCCTTCCTCAGCATCCTGACAGAGGCTGAGGCCCCGGGGGCTTCAGGCCGGGGCGGCGGGGTCCTGGGACCCCACGCCGCGCTCGAGGAGGCCTTCCAGGGCCTCGACCGTTCGCTGGCAGGCACCCTGGTGGGCGCGCACCGCGCTCCACGCCGCCTCGCCCAGCCGTCGCCGCGCGGCGGCGTCGGCGAGGAGCGTCCGGAGCGTGGGTAGGAGCTCCCCTGCGTCCCGGATCTGGAACGCGCCGCGGGCGCGCAGGAGCAGGGCGGCCGCGTCCCGGAAGTTCGTCATGTGTGGCCCGAAGACGATCGGCTTGGCGTGGAGTGCGGCCTCGATGACGTTGTGCCCGCCTGCCGGGACGAGGCTGCCCCCCACGAAGATCACCTCGGCGACCGCGTAGAGGGTGGCCAGTTCGCCGACCGTGTCGAGCAGGATCACCTCGTTGGGGCCACCCGGCCCGATCCGGCTCCGGCGCACCGGCGGGAGTCCCCGGGCCCGGCCGAGGGCCTCGACCTCGTCCACCCGCTCCGGGTGGCGGGGAGCCAGGATGAGGCAGAGCGGCTCGGGGCTGCCGCGCAGTTCCTCCCGAAGCGCCACGAAGGCGTCGAGGATCGGCCCCTCCTCGCCGTGGTGCGTGCTGCCCGCGATCCAGACACGGGCCGGGCCGAGGTGGAGTAGGCGCCGCCAGAGCTGCTCGGCGCCCTCGAGCCCCTCGGGTGCCTCCATCTTGAGGTTCCCGGTCACCACGACCCGCTCGGGGTGGGCGCCGAGGCTGATGATCCGGCGTGCATCCTCGTCGGACTGCATGCAGAAGAGCGCCACGTGGTCGAGGACGCGGCGGAACAGCGGCCGCACCCACGCGTAGCGACGGAACGAGCGGTCGGAGATCCGGCCGTTGACCAGGATCGCGGGGGTGCCGTCGGCCGCCAGCGTCCGCAGGACGTTCGGCCACAGCTCGGTCTCGAGCGCGATGAAGCACCGTGGCCGCACGCGGCGGACGGCACGCGCGGTCGCCGGTCCGAGGTCGAGCGGGAAGGCGAAGGTCGCGGTGGCCTCGGGCAGCCGGGTCCGGGCGACCCGGGCGCCGGTGGGGGTGACCGTCGACACGACGACCTCCGTGTCCGGC
This sequence comes from uncultured bacterium, assembly GCA_964509395.1. Taxonomy (GTDB): domain Bacteria; phylum Methylomirabilota; class Methylomirabilia; order Rokubacteriales; family DASRDR01; genus CAZDYT01. The sequence goes on along the minus strand of CAZDYT010000008.1, from coordinate 14,698 downwards.
CAGCGCTGGCGCAGCGCGTGGACGAGCGGGACGGCTGCCATGACCTCGCCGACCGAGACCGCGTGCACCCAGAACCGATCCGGCCCCGGTTGGAGCGGAACAAAGCCGAGCCGCTCCGCGAGCGCCAGCGGATAGCCCGCTCGCCAGACCTTCCGGACGAGGAACACCGGGAGGTAAGCGAGGCCCAGCAGCGCGAGGACGACGCTATAGAGCAGGTACACGGCTGGCACCGACCAGGCGGTCGGCCTCGAGCGTGAGATGGTGCAGGGCGGCCTCGAGGCGCTGGCGCGCGGCTTCCAGCACCTCGCGGTCGGCATTCGGGGGCACGACGAGCGGCTCCCCGAAAACGACGGCCACCCGCGCGAAGGGGTGCGGAATCATGAACTCGTCCCAGGAGGCTAGGACCGTGGCCCGGGAGGCGCCGAATCCCAGCGGCACGATCGGCGCACGGCCCAGCTTCGCCAGGAGGACGGGCCCGGGTTGGGCCACGTATCGGGGGCCCCGGGGCCCGTCGGGCACGAGCGCGACCTCCGCGTGCTCCTCCCGGAGGAGGCGCGCCAGCGCGTGGAGGGCGGTCGAAGCCCCGCGGGAAGACGAGCCGCGCACGGCCCGGAAGCCGAACCCCTGGACGAAGCGGGTTACGATCTCGCCGTCCCGCGACCGGCTGGCGAGGACGTGGACGCGGCGGAGGCGGCCGTAGAAGTATGGGAACATGAGCATCCGTCCGTGCCACGCCGCGTAGATCACCGGGCTCCCGGCCGCCCAGAGTCGCTCGACCACGGTCCGATTCACCTCGGTGAGCCGGAGGCTCGCCCCCAGCAGGCGGATCGCTCCGCGGCCCAGCCCGAGGAGCATGGCCAGCGTGATGCGCTCGCGTCGGCTGAGATCGCGCCCCGCCCTCTCCGGGGGACGGAGCTCCCGGCCTGCGTCGGACGACGCCGCTGTCATGGCGAGCAAGAGTATGGCCCGGGCACCTCAGACCGCAGCGCCATCGCCGCTCTCCCGCAATACCGCGCGCGCCGCCCGCTCCCCGGCCCCTCTCTCGCCGAGCCGCGCGCGAACCTCGCGCAGGACCACTCGCTGCGCCACGCGCGCCGCATCGTCCTCGAGCAGCGTCAGCGCGGCCCGAGCCACCCGGGCCGGGGTGGCCGATCCCTGGATCAGCTCCGGCACGGCGGCGCGCCCCGCAATGATGTTCGGCAGGCTGATGGCGGAGACCCCGCGGACGAGGAGCCGGGCCAGCGCGTAGGAGACGGGCGAGAGCCGGTAGAGGACGACCATGGGCGTCCCGTAGCACGCGGCCTCGAGCGTCGCGGTGCCCGAGGCGGCAAGGAGCAAGTCAGCCGCCGCCATGACGCGATACGCCTCGCTCCGAAGGACCTGGATCCCGAGGTGGGAGGCGTCCACGGGGCCCGCCACCGCGGCGAGGGAGACGGTCGGGGCCACAGGCAGGGCGAACCGCGCTTGGGGCACGCGTCGGCGGATGCGGGCGGCCGCGCCGAGGAGCACCGGGAGGTGACGTCGAACCTCCTCGGCACGGCTCCCCGGCAAGAGGCCGATCAGCCGCTCCCGCTCGCTGGCGAGGCCCTCCCGGGCCACCTCGCGGTCGAACGCGGGAAGCACGTCCAGGAGCGGGTGCCCGACGAACTCCACCGGGACCCCTGCCTCGCGGTAGAGCGCGACCTCGAACGGGAACACCGCGAGGACGCGGGTCACATGGCGCGCCATGACGCGGAGGCGGCCGCGTCGCCAGGCCCAGACCTGCGGGGCAAGGAAGTAGACCACGGGGATCCCGAGCTTGTGAGCCTGGCGCGCCAGGCGAAGGTTGAACCCCGGGAAGTCGATCAGGACCAGGACGCGGGGTCGCTCTTCGCGAAGGCGGCGGACCAGGTCGCGAAAGATCCGCCAGAGGGCCGGGAGCCGGCCGAGGACCTCGGTGCCGCCGACGACGGCGGCGCGGTCGATGCCGTGGAGGATCCGCACGCCGGCCGCGGCCATCCGGGTGCCGCCCATCCCCGCGAGCGCGACCCCGGGGGCGAGGGTCGTGAGCGCGCGGGCCAGCGTCGCGCCGTGGAGATCGCCGGAGGCCTCTCCGGCGACGACCAGCACGTCAATGGATCCCGGACTCCTCGCCGACGCCGACAACGCTGATGCCCAGCCGCTGCGCCTCGGTGGTCATCACCTCTCGGTCGAGGAGCAGCACCCGCCCGGCTTCCAGGGCGAGGGCGGCGGCGCGGCCCGCGGCACACAGCGCCAGCGTCGCCGCCCCGGCCGCCGGCACGTCGAAGCGGTAGTCGTGGGTCGGCCCCGTGGCCTTGACGACGACGGCGCCCGGGCCCGCGAGGGCCAAGCCGCGACGAATCGTCTCGTCCGTCCCTTCCATGGCCTCCACGGCGACCACCGTGCCGGCGCGCACGACCACGCTCTGGCCGATCCCGTGGCGGGCCAGGTCGCGCGCGACGGCCAGGCCCCGGGCGATGTCCGCGCGGGCCGCCTCGGTCGGCGGCGGGCCCGCCGCCGGCCCGGCCGGGGCCAGCCAGGGCCCGAGGAAGCGACGTTGATCCAGGATCTCGATCCCGAGTGCCTGGAGGGCGGCGCTCGCCGTGCGGAGGAGCCCTTCGTCGGTCCAGTCGGGACTGCGCTCCACGAGGGCCTGCGCCGTCGCGTCGAGCGCGGCGCCCAGGAACAGGCCATCCTTGCGGATCCGGCCGGCCAGCACGAGGTGGCGGATGCCCTCGCCGGCCAGGACGTCGAACACGGGACCAACCTCGCCCACCCGGCAGGGGACGACCCGGTCCGCCACCGCGGCCAGCTCTCCCGGATCGACGAGCGCAATGGCCACGACGCGCCAGCCGGCGCGACGGGCCTCGCGCGCCATCAAGGCAGGCAGCGCCCCTGCCCCCGCGACGAGGCCGAGGCTCGCCGCCATCTCAGCGCGGTGGCCAGCGGAGGTGGGCCTGTCCCGCGCGGAGCATCTGCTCGATGCCGAGCGCCACGGCGAGCGACCGGACGTCACCGTGCTCGCCGGGATCGACGCGCCCGGTGCGCTGCGCCTCGCGAACAGCGTTGATCAGGTGCAGGGTCTCCAGCTTGAGCGGATTCTCCTTGTGCACGAACAGGTGCTCCACGAAGGACTCCTGCCGGTAGCGGATCGACTCGCGATTGAGGATGTACTCGGAGGCGGCGCGCCGGTGGATCTGGATATCCTGATCGCTGTAGTTGAGGAAAATGTACGCGTCCGGCTGCGTGATGGCCAGGGTCCGGATCTTCTGTTCGGTCGCGCGGCTCGCGGTGATGTTGGCGAGCGTGCCGTTTTCGAACGCGATCTGCACGTTGGCGACGTCCGGTCGCGCCGACTGGACGCGCGCGCCCATCGCGGTGAGTTCGCGGATCTCGGCGTCCACCAGGCCGAGCACGATGTCGATGTCGTGGATCATCAGATCCATGATGACCGTGTCGTGCTGGACGCGAGGGATGAACGGCCCGAGCCGGCGCGACTCGATGAGGATCGGGCTGACGACGATTTTTCGGAGCTCCTGAACCGCGCCATTGAACCGTTCCACGTGGCCGACGTGCAGCACGACGTTCTGCCGGCTCGCGATGCGGAAAAGCTCGCGGGCTTCCTCGAGGGTCGGCGCCAGTGGCTTCTCCACCAGGACGTGGATGCCTGCCTCCATGAAGTCGCGGGCGACCTCGAAGTGGAGTGGCGTGGGCACGGCGATCGAGACGACGTCGACCTTGCCGAAGAGGTCGCGGTAGTCGGTGAACCCTTGCGTGTCGTACTGCGCCGCGAGGCGGGCCGCCGTGGCCGCATCGATGTCCACCACCCCGACCAGGTCCACGTCCCATAGCTCGGCGTAGACCAGGATATGGTACTGGCCCATGTGCCCGGCGCCCACCACCCCGGCCCGCATGCGCTTCTGTTCTCGCTTCACCTGTGACGTCCTCTCAGCAGATGCCACGTTTGGATGTCGCGATGAACTCCACCAGATGAGTGATGTACTCGGAGGGAGGAAGCTCGGCCCGGATGCGCTCCAGCGCTTTCTCCGGCGTGTGGCCCGAGCGGTAGAGGAGCTTGTACGCCCGCTGCAGGTCGAGCCGCGCCTGGGCGGGCACCCCCGCGCGCCGCAACCCGACCACGTTGACGCCACGGACCTGCGCCGGGTTGCCCTCGACCAGGAAGTAGGGGGGTACGTCCTGAGGCAGGCGCGAGCAGCCTCCCACATAGGCCAGGGTGCCGATCCGCACGAACTGGTGGATCCCGGTCAGGCCGGAGATCACCGCGCGGTCCCCGACCTCCACGAATCCCGTCAAGCCGGTGTAGGTGGTCAGCACCACCTGATTGCCGACCCGACAGTCGTGGGCGATGTGGGAGGTAGCCATGATGTAGCAGCCGTCGCCGATGAGCGTCCATCCCTCTTCGACCGAGGCCCGGTGAATCGTCGCGTACTCGCGAATCACGGTATCGGCACCGATCCGCACGCCCGAGGGCGTGTCGGGCCCGAACTTGAGATCCTGCGGGGGGAACCCGATGATCGCGCCCGCGAAGATGCGACACCGCGGGCCGACCTCGAGCCGCCCGTCCAGCACGGCGTGGGGGCCGACCTCCGTGCCGTCGCCAAGCCGCACGCCCTCGCCGATGACCGCGTACGGACCGACGCGGGCCCCGGCCCCGATCTCGGCTTTCGGGTGGACGACGGCGGTCGGATGAATCTCGGTGGCGGCCGGGTCGATCACCTCAGCGCTGTTCGCCGAGTCGCCGCTCGATCTCTCCGAGACGGCGCTCGACCGCACGGAGGGCGCGCAGGAGCTCAGGGAGCCGCGGGAGCGCTGCCATCACCCGGCGCGCTTGCCCGGCGGGCATCGCCGGGTACCCCAGCACGGCAGCGCCTGTGGGGACATCCCGATGCACGCCTGACTGTGAGCCGACCTGAGCACCGTCTCCAATGGCGACGTGGTCCACGATGCCGACCTGGCCGCCGAGAACGACGCGGTTCCCGACCCGACACGAGCCGGAGATTCCGGTCTGCGCCACGATGATGCTGTCCATGCCGACCACGGTATTATGGCCGATCTGCACGAGGTTGTCGATCTTCGTCCCGCGACCGATCACGGTTTCACCCAGCATCGCGCGGTCGATGGTCACGTTGGCGCCGATCTCGACATCGTCCTCGATCACGACCCGGCCGACCTGGGGGATCTTCTGATGCCGCGTCCCGTCGAACGCGTACCCGAACCCGTCGGCGCCGAGAACCGCGCCCGAATGGATCACGACGCGGCGCCCGACGTCCACGTCCGCCCGCAAGACGACGTGGGGATGGAGGACACTGCCCTCGCCGACCCGGCACTGCTCGCCGACGACGACGTGGGGGTGGAGCACCGCGCGGGACTCTACCCTGCTCCCGGCCCCCACGATGACGAATTCGAGGACGGTGGCGTCAGCGGCGACGCGGGCCGACTCCGCGACGATCGCGGTCCGATGGATCCCGGGGAGCGGCGCGGGTTCGGGGTGAAACACCCGGAGCAGCGTCGCGACGGCCAGGTAGGGATGCGCGACGCGGATGACCGCGAACGCGGGCAGGTCCACGTCGTGGGGCACGAGGAAGGCGGATGCGCGGCTACGCTCGGCGTCCCGCCGGGAGCGGGCTGCGGCGATGAAGCTGAGATCCCCGGGCTGAGCCCGGTCCAGGCCGGCGATGCCGCGAATCGGCATCGCAGGATCTCCCCGGAGCTCGCCGCCGACGAGGCGCGCCAGCTCACCGAGGGACCAGCCGGACACGCTATTTCTTCTCCTTCGCCTTCTCCTCGTCAAACACCTTGATGACCTCCTCGGTGATGTCGGCGTCCGCGTCTCCGTAGATGACGCTTGCGCCGCGCTTCTCCAGGATCATGAGGTACCCGCGTTCCTTCCCGAGGCGCTCCATCACCGTGGTGAGCTCCAGGAGGATTCGCTGGGTCAGCCCCTGTTCCTTGCGTTCGAGCTCCTTCTGGAAGTCGTCCACGAGGCGGCGGAGGTCGCGCACCTTCCGCTGAAGGGCCTCCTCCTTCTCGCGCTTGGCGTCCGGTGAAAGCACGAGCCCCTTCTTCTCCAGCTCATCGCGAAGCCGATCGATCTCGACACGGCGCGCGTCCACGTCTTTCTGCATGGTGGTCTTCTCGCGCTCGAGCTGCTCGCGCGCGGCCACGCCGGCCGTCGAGCGGACCAGCACCTTCTGCACGTCGACGTACGCGATCTTGGTTGGAGCGCCCGCCGCGACCCCAGACAAGAAGGCGACTGCGGCCACGAGGTTGACCAATGTCCCCAGCGCTTTCATCCCCGCACCTCGTCGAACCTCCCGGGGGAGGCAGGCCCGTTCCCTTCGCCGGCCGAGATGGCCAAATCCGAGCGGCGCCACCCGCAGCGGGTATCCGGCCGCGAGGGCCGTCGGAGGGGGGGACCCCCCCCGGAACCCCTAGAAGGGTGATCCGACGGCGAAATGGATCTGGTACGAGTTTTCGCCTGGCTTTCGGTCCAGGTTGTACCCCCAGTCGAGCCGGATCGGCCCAAGCGGCGAGAAGAACCGGATTCCCGCGCCCGCTCCCAGGCGGACGTTGGTTGGGTCGAAGTCCGTGCCGAAGCCGTACGCGTTCCCCGTGTCGAAAAACAACGCGATCCGGAAGCGCGGGAAGACGGGGATCAACAGCTCCGTGGTGAAGAGGAGCTCCTTGTCGCCTCCGATGACCTTGCCGTTGGCATCCTTCGGGGCGACCGACCGCGTGCGCTGGCCTCGCAGGGTGTTCACCCCGCCGAGGAAGAACCGCTCGAAGATCGGGACTTCGTTGCCCCCCCAGCCCTGGACGACTCCGGCGAGACCCCGTACCCCGAGCACCGAGTTCAAGATCGGGAGCGGCCAGAACCAGGCACTCTCGCCGACGATCCGGTAGAACCGCGTGTCGCCGCCCAACCCGGCAAACCCGACGTCGATGGAATTGCGACTGCCGCTCGACGGTTCGAAGATGTTGTCCCGGGTGTCGCGATTCAGCCCAAACTCGATGACGGAGTTCAGCTTTCGCCCCAACTCCTTCTTCAACTCGTCGGTCGCGTCCTCGGATACGTTGCTGATTTCCACCTGCTCGAGCCGGTAGATGCCCGAGAGCGTCACGAACTCGGTGATCGGGTAGCTCGCTCGGAGGTCTCCGCCCAGGCGCTCCTCGGTAAAGTCGTCAAAATCCCGCTCGCGGTCGTACACATCGAATCCGGCCCGGAGGGGAATGTCGAAGAGGTACGGCTCGGTGAAGCCGAACAGGCCGAGCCGGCTCTTGGAGCCGATCCGGAATTGCGCGAAGACTTCCTGCCCGCGTCCGAAGAGATTCCGCTGACGGACATCGATCGTTGCGAACAGGTTGTCGACGGAGCTGTACCCGGCGCCCACGCTGAACAGGCCGGTCGCGCGCTCCTTGACGTCGATGTTGACGACGACCTTGTCCGGCGTCGAACCCGGCTCGACGGAGACGTTCACCTCGTCGAAATACCCGAGGTTGAAGAGGCGCTGACGACTCCGGAGCAGCTTCCGGTTGGTGAAGAGCTCCCCCTCGGCGACGCGGAGCTCGCGCCGCAGCACCTTTTCCGAGCTCCGGGTATTGCCCGTGATGTTGATCTGCTGGACGTAGACCTCAGCCCCTTCCCTGATCGTCATGAGGAGGTTGATCCGCCGCGTTTCCGGTTCGATCTCCGTGGCGGGCGTGACCTCGGCCCGCGCCCGCCCGATTTCCGAGTAGCGGTCGGTGATACCTCGCACGGCCTGCCGGAGGAGGCTTCGGTTGAAGACATCGCCTTCCTTGAGCTTGATCAGGCTGCGGAGCTCCACATCCCTCAGCACCTCGTTTCCCTGGATCGTCACGCTGCCCACGCGGAATTGCGCTCCCTCGACAAGGCGGACGCGCAGCGTGATCTTGCCGCGCGCGACGTCCGGGACGATGTCGTGGGCCTCGATGCGCGCCTGGATGTAGCCGTGGTCCGCGTACAGGTTGAGGATCCGCTCCGCGTCATCGTCAAAGACCTTCCGGTGCACTTTGGCGAACGGCAGGATCCAGAGGAAACGCTCCTTCGTCGACATCGCGTCCTTGATCTGCCTGGCCGTCAGAGCCCGGTTGCCTTCGATGACGATGCGGTCGATGTAGAACTTCTTGCCCTCGTCGATCCGGAAGACCACGCGGAGATCGCCCTCCGGAGTGCGCTCGGTCCGTGGCGACACCGTGACGGCGAAGAAGCCGTCCTCCTCGTATTTCTGGCGGATGGCTTCCTCCGCCCGCTGCACCTCGACGGGGTTGTAGAGGACGCCGACGCGGAGGGCAGCCTTCTCCCGGAGGTCTTCGGTCTTCACCTCGTGGTTGCCCTCGAAGGTCACGTCTCGGACGAGCGGCCGCTCGACGACCACGAAGATCACCCGGACGCCGCCTTCGAACTCTTCGACGCGGACCTGGACGTCATCGAAGAACCCGAGGGCGAAGATGGCGCGCACATCATCCCGCAGGGCGCTCGGGGAAAAGGGGTCGCCGATCTTGGTCTGGACGCGGTTGAGAACGACAGGGGCCTGGATCCGGCGATTGCCCTCGACCGCGATGTCGCGCACGGTCGGGACGGGCCGTTCCTGGGCGCGTGCCCATCCCGCCCAAGTCAGGGCGAGGAGCACAAAAAAAACGGAGAGGCGCTTCCCTCCGTTGGCCACCGACGCCCTCCCGTGACGGAGGTTGTGCCGCACCCGACTCGCGGCGGTCCGCGGTGGGTCAGCGTTCCGCCAAGTTCAGGGATGGTTCGGCGAGCGGGACCAGGACGAAGCGATCGCCGTCGGGTCGGACCTCGACGCGTGCCCCCTCCTGAATCTGGCCGCTGACGATGGCTTCGGCGAGCGGGTCCTCGATGTGCTTCTGCAGGGTCCGCCGGAGCTGGCGCGCCCCGTATGTGGCGTCGTACCCCTTCTGGAGGAGCAGGCCCTGGGCTTCGGGCGTCAGCTCGACGCGGATCGCCTTCTCCTCGAGCTGCTTGTTCATCCGGCTGATCATCAGCCGGATGATCCCCTTGATGTGCTCCTCGCTCAGCGCGTGGAAGACGACGACCTCGTCGACCCGGTTGAGGAACTCGGGGCGGAACGCGCGCTTCAGCTCCTCGAGCACGCGCTCCCGCATCCGCTCGTAGCTCTCCTCCGCCGACTCGGTCAGGAACCCGGGACTCGCCCGCTTGCCAATCAGGTTCGTGCCCAGGTTCGAGGTCATGATCAGAATGGTGTTCTTGAAGTCGACGACGTGCCCGAGGGAATCCGTGAGGCGTCCATCATCGAGCACCTGGAGCAGCATGTTGAAGACGTCCGGATGCGCCTTCTCGATCTCGTCGAAAAGGACGACCGAGTACGGCCGCCGCCGCACCTTCTCCGTCAGGTACCCGCCCTCTTCGTAGCCGACGTAGCCGGGCGGGGCACCGAGGAGGCGCGAGACCGAGAACTTCTCCATGTACTCCGACATGTCGATCCGGACCATCGCGTTTTCATCGCCGAAGAGGAACTCGGCCAGAGCGCGCGCCAGCTCGGTCTTCCCCACGCCGGTCGGGCCGAGGAAGATGAACGATCCCACGGGGCGCTTGGTGTCCTTCAGGCCGGCCCGGGATCGCCGGATGGCGCGGGAGACCGCATGGAGGGCGTCGTCCTGCCCGACGATGCGCCCGTGGAGCGCCTCCTCCATGCGGGCGAGCTTCGCCGACTCCTTCTCCTCGAGCTTGGAGAGGGGAATGCCGGTCCAGCGGGAGACGATGTACTCGACGTCTTCTTCCCCGACGACCGAGGGCTGTCGGCCCTTGTTCTTCTCCCACTCGCGCTTCAAGTCCTCATCGCGTCCCCGCAGTACCTTCTCCTTCTCGCGCAGGGAGGCCGCCTTCTCGAACTCCTGGGCCTCGAGGAACATGTCCTTCTCGCGGACGACCCGCTCGATCTCGCGCTCGAGCTCCTTCAGCTCGGCCGGCGGAGTCATGGACTGCAGCCGCGTCCGGCTGGCCGCCTCGTCGATGACGTCGATGGCCTTGTCCGGGAGCTGGCGCTCGGTGATGTGCCGGTCGGCGAGCTTGACCGCGGCGTCGATCGCCCCGTCGGTGATCTTCACGCGGTGGTGCGCCTCGTACTTCGGCCGCAGCCCCTTGATGATCTCTACCGATTCCTGGACAGACGGCGCCCGCACGATGATCGGCTGGAACCGCCGCTCGAGCGCGCCGTCCTTCTCGATGTGCTTTCGGTACTCGTCGAGCGTCGTGGCTCCGATGCACTGGATCTCCCCGCGGGAGAGCGCCGGCTTGAGCATGTTCGAGGCATCGATCGCGCCTTCCGCGGCGCCCGCGCCGATGAGAGTGTGGAGCTCGTCGAGGAACAGGATCACGTTCTCCGACTGCCGGATCTCCTTCATGACGGCCTTCAGGCGCTCCTCGAACTGGCCACGATACTTCGTCCCGGCCACCAGCGCCCCGAGGTCGAGCTGGAGGAGGCGTTTGCCCACGAGGACATCGGGCACGTCGTGATTGATGATCTTTTGCGCCAGGCCCTCGACGATCGCGGTCTTTCCCACCCCCGGCTCCCCGATCAGCACCGGGTTGTTCTTCGTCCGCCGCGAGAGGATCTGGATGACGCGCTCGATCTCCATCTCGCGCCCGATCACCGGGTCGAGCTTCCCCTCGCGAGCCATTTGCGTGAGGTCGCGGGCGAATTCGTCGAGCACGGGGGTCTGGCTGCGCTTCTTCGGCCGGGGGTAGTACTGGTCGCCCAGGAGCGCCAGGGTCTCCTGACGGACTTCGTCGAGCCGGGCCCCGAGGGACTCGAGGATCTTTGCGGCGATCGACTGCCCTTCCTTCATGATCCCGAGCAGGAGGTGCTCGGTGCCGATGTAGTTGTGGCCGAGCTGCCGCGCCTCTTCGATCGAGAGCTCGAGGACCCGCTTGGCCTGCGGGGTGAAGGGCACTTCGCCGAACGTCAGCGTCTTCGGGAACCCGGCCAGGGCCCGCTCGACCTCCGCCTTGACGGTCTCGAGCCGGAGCCCGAGCCGCTGGAGGACGGCGGTCGCGATTCCCTCTCCGTCCCGGATCAGGCCGAGGAGGATGTGCTCGGTCCCGACAAAGTCGTGACGGAACCGACCGGCCTCCTCACGAGCCAGGATGATGACTCGCCGCGCGCGCTCAGTGAACCGTTCAAACACGCTACCCCCTCCAGCCAGCCGGCGTCGGTTCCCGTCGGGTCCGGAGGCCCGGACGGGCGCCCCGGCTCCGCACCCTCATGATACTCCAGGATCCCACGTTGTCACGGAAAAAATCGTTCAACGCGATCCGGACTTACGCGACCCATCCGCTCGGCCGGAGGAGACGTCGCGGCGCCCGTCAGGATTCCACGACGGCCCGCCCGTCGACCAGCCGGACCACCCGGTCTGCACGCCGGGCCAGTTCGAGGTTGTGCGTCGCGATCACGAACGTCACGCCACGCTCGGCCTGGAGCCGGCCGAACAGCTCGAACACGCCCTCGCTCGTCTTCGGATCGAGGTTCCCGGTCGGCTCGTCTGCCAGGATCATGGCTGGGCGCCCCACCAGCGCGCGCGCCAGCGCGACCCGCTGCTGCTCGCCGCCGGACAGCTCGCCCGGCCGGTGCATCACCCGCTCGGTCAGCCCGACCCCGCGAAGGGCGTCCAGTGCGAGCCGGCGTGTCTCGGAGAGCGTCCGCCGCTGGATGAGGGCCGGCAACATCGCGTTCTCGAGCGCCGAGAACTCGGCGAGCAGGTTGTGGAGCTGGAAGACGAACCCGACTTCGTGGCGCCGAAATCGGGTGAGCTCCGCGTCCGAGCGGGTGAACAAGTCCGTGCCCCGGAACAGGACGCGGCCCGCCGTCGGCCGGTCGAGGGCGCCGAGGAGGTGGAGCAGCGTGGACTTCCCGACGCCCGAGGCGCCGACGATGGCGACCAGCTCGCCCTCGTGGACGGTCAGGTTCACGCCCTTCAGCACGCGCAGCGGCTCACCGACCCCGCGATACTCCTTCTCGAGATGCTCCGCGACGAGCAGCGCCGGGCGGGATTCGCCGGCGTCCGGCCCCGGGGCCGGCGCCGCCTCACTCATAACGGAGGACCTCGACCGGGTCGAGCCGCGCCGCCTGGCGGGACGGGTAGAGCGTGGCCAGGAAGGAGAGGATGAGGGCTGACACGGCGAACAGGAGCAGGTCTCGCGGGCTCATCCGCATGGGAAGCGCCGAGAGCTGGTAGACGTCGCCCGGGATCTTCACGATCTGGTAAGCCTGCTGGATTCCCCCGAGCGTCACGCCAAGGGCGGTGCCGACCAGGGTCCCGACCCCGCCGATGAGCACGCCCTCGGCGATGAAGACCAGCATGACGCTCCGGGCGCTGGCCCCTAGCGCCCGGAGGACGCCGATCTCACGCCGCTTCTCCGCTACCATGAGGATCAGGTGGCTGATGATCGCGAACGCCGCCACGAAGATGATCAGGGTCAGGATGACGAACATCGCGGTCTTCTCGAGCTGGATGGCATGGAAGAGATTCCGGTTCATGTCCATCCAGTCGCGGGTCCAGTACGGGAAGCCGAGGGTCCTCGCGAGGTCCTCCGCCACGCGGCGGGCACGGTAGACGTCGGCGACGCGCACCTCGATCCCCGAGACGCGGTGGTCCAGGTCCGCGAACTGCTGGGCTGTCTCGAGCGACGTGTACGCCAGGGCTGAATCGTACTCGTAGAGCCCGATCTCGAAGATGGCCACGACGCGGAACGGGCGCATCTTCGGGATCGTTCCCACGGCAGTGACCGCCCCGCGCGGAGAGATCGCCGTCACGGTCTGCCCGACGAACACTCCGAGCGCCCGGGCGAGCTCCCGGCCCAGGGCGATCCCGGGCTCGGGGCCGGTCAAGGCGGCGAGGCTCCCCTCCTTGACGCGCCCCGCGAGCTCGGTCTGGCCGACCGCAGGATCAATCCCCCGGATCACGACGCCGGTCGCCGACTGCTCCGTCGAGAGCATCGCCTGCTGCAGGACGAACGGCGAGGCCACCCGGACCTCGGGATGCTGGCGCACCAGGGCGAGGACCCGATCCACGTCCGCGATCCCCTTCCCGGCCGCGTCCAGCACCATGACGTGCGCGGTCGTGCCGAGGATCTTCCCCATGAACTCCTCTTCCGCCCCCGACATCACGCCCAGCACCAGGATGAGCGCCATGACGCCGAGCGCCATGCCCGCCATGGCGATCACCGTGAGCAGCGAGAGGAGGCCCCGGCGGCCTTTCGAGCGCATGTAGCGGAGCCCGATGAAGAGCTCGAACGGGAGCCCCTGTCGCGCGATCACGCGGCGTCCTCCGGATCCCCGCCACCCTTTTCGCGGCGGTCGCCCTCGGGGCGGAGGAGCGGAAAGAGGATCACCTCGCGGATCGACGGCTTGTCGGCGAACAGCATCACGAGTCGATCGATGCCGACCCCTTCGCCGGCCGTCGGCGGCAGGCCGTACTCGAGCGCGCGGACGAAATCCTCGTCGGGCCGGTGCGCCTCCTCGTCACCCGCCTGGCGCTCACGGAGCTGGGCGTCGAAGCGCCGGCGCTGCTCGATCGGATCGTTCAGCTCGGAGTAGGCGTTCGCCAGCTCCTTCCGGGCGATGAAGAGCTCGAAGCGTTCGACGAGAGCGGGCTCGTCGCGCTTCTGCCTGGCGAGCGGTGATAGCTCGATGGGGAAGTCGACGACGAACGTCGGCTGGACCAGTTCGGGCTCCACGAAGCTCTCGAAGACGTCCTTCCACATCCGATAGAGCGGTGTTGGCCCGCGCCACCCCCAGGTTTCCGGATCCACGCCGCGCTGCCGGCCGACGGCTTCCCCGTGCCGTCGGACCGTGTCCCGGTCGCCGAGCGCCCCGCGCGGAAGCCCGAGGGCGTCCGCCACCGCGTCCAGGTACCTCAGGCGGCGCCAGGGGGGCGTGAGGTCGATGGTCTCGCCCTGGTACCGGATTACGAGTGCCTCGCGAAGCGTCTGCGCCAGCTCGGTCACGAGCGCTTCGGTCAACTCCATGAGGTCGCCGTAGTCGGCGTAGGCTTGGTAGAACTCGAGCATGGTGAACTCGGGGTTGTGCTCCGTCGAGATCCCCTCGTTTCGGAAAATCCGGCCGATCTCATAGACGCGGTCGAGCCCGCCGACGACCAGGCGCTTGAGGTGGAGCTCCAGCGCGATGCGGAGGAAGAGCGGTAGGTCGAGCGCACTGTGGTAGGTCTCGAACGGGCGGGCGGCCGCGCCGCCAGGGATCGCCTGCATCGTGGGCGTCTCCACCTCGAGGAAGCCGCGAGCATCGAGGAATGCCCGGACCGTCTGGATCAGGCGGGTGCGCAGCCGGAAGACCTCGCGCACGCCGGGATTCACGAGCAAGTCGACAGAGCGCTGGCGGTACCGGGTCTCGACATCCCGGAGCCCGTGCCACTTCTCCGGGAGCGGCCGAAGCGCCTTGGTCAGGAAGGTCCAGGCCTTGACCTGGACCGTCAGCTCCCCGGTCCGCGTCCGGAAGAGCTCGCCGGTCACCCCGATGAAGTCGGCCACGTCGAGGTCGGTGAAGGCCGCGTACGCGTCGCCGAGGAGATCCGCCCGCGCGTAGAGCTGGATCGTCCCGGTGCCGTCCGTCAGGTGGGCGAAGCAGGACTTCCCGTGGTGCCGGAGCGCCATGAGCCGGCC
>CAZDYT010000007.1:0-24356 GCA_964509395.1 uncultured bacterium | reverse complement strand
CCGCCGACGCGCTCCTCGCCGCGCTCGCCGCCGGGCGCGGGGTCACGGGGCCGCGCGGCATCCTGGACGGCGAGGCGTGGGCGCGGCGGCTCTCGCCCACGTGGGCCCCGGGGCGGCTCACCGAAGGGCTTGGCGGCCGCTACGCGGTCACCGAGCTGATCTTCAAGCGCTACCCCTGCTGCTTCGCCACGCACGCGGCCGTCAGCGCTCTCCTGACGGTCCGGCCGAGCCTCGACCCGACGGCGATCGAGCGCGTCGAGCTGGACGTGTGCCCAACGGCCCTTCAGGTGGCGGACCAGCGGGCGCCCCGCACCGGGCTCGGCGGGAAGTTCAGCATGACGTACTGCGCCGCCGCGGCGCTCGCGCGCGGCCACGTCCGGGAGGAGGACTTCACGGACCCTGCCGTCGCCGACCCGGCGGTCCAGACCCTCGCTCAGCGCGTGGCGATGACACCGAATGCCGCCTTCGACGAGACCCGCGCGCGCGTCGTGGTCCGGATGCTCGGCGGCGAGACGCGGGAGGCGGTGGCGGACCTCCTGGCCGACGCGGATCCCGAGGGCACGCGGCGCGACCTCGCGGACAAGTTCCGCCGGCTCGTGGCGCCGCGGCTCGGCGACCGCGAGGCGGAGCGGCTCCTCACGGCGATCGCCGCGCTCGACGAGCTGGACCGCGCCCAGGAGCTCTGCCGCCCTCGATGAGCGCCGATCTCGCGCCGCTCTTCGCGCCGCGCCGCGTGGCGGTGCTCGGCGTGTCGCGCAGCCCCGAGAAGCTCGGCCACCGCCTCCTCCGGAACCTGCTCGCGTGGGAGTTTCCCGGCGAGGTCTTCCCCGTGAACCCGAGGGGCGAGGCGATCCTCGGGGTGAAGTGCGTGCCGCGGGTCCAGGACCTGCCCGGTGGGCTCGACCTCGCGCTGGTGAGCCTTCCCGCGCCCGCCGTCGTCGACGCGGTCCGCGCGCTGGGGGCGCTGGGCTGCCGCGCCGCGGTGGTCCTCACCTCGGGGTTCGGCGAGACCGGCGAGGCCGGCCGGGCGGGCCAGCGGGAGCTGGCTCGGATCGCGCGCTCGACGGGGGTGCGGATCGTCGGCCCGAACTGCATGGGGGTCGTCAACGTGGCGGGGCGGCTCAACGGCTCCTACTTCTGGGACGTGCCGCGCCAGCCGGGTGGGATCTCCTTCGTCTCTCAGAGCGGCGCGTACGGAGGCCTCTTCTTCCGTGAAGTGCGGGCCCGCGGCCTCGGCGTCGCGAAGTTCCTCTCCATCGGCAACCAGGTGGACCTCGGGTTCACGGAGTGCCTCGACTGGCTCGCGGCGGATCCCGAGACCCGCGTGGTCGCGCTCTTCGTGGAGGCCGTGCGGGACGGGGCGGGCTTCGTGGAGGCCGCGCGCCGGGTGACGCGAGGGAAACCGGTCGTCGCCTTCAAGGTGGGGCGCGGCCGCGCCGGGCAGCGGGCGGCGGGCTCGCATACGGGCTCGCTCGCCGGCGAGTACGCGACCTACCTCGCGGCGTTCGCCGCGGCGGGCATCGTGATCGCCGGCGAGACGGAGGAGTTCTTCGACGCCCTCGAGGCGCTCGACGCCCACGCGGCGCGGCCGCCGGCGAGCGACGCGGTCGCCATCCTCACGGTCTCGGGCGGGCCGTCGGTCGCCGCGGCGGATGCGGCGGAGGCGGCCGGGCTGCGGGTCCCGGCGCTTTCCGAGGGCTTGCGCCAGCGGCTGCGCGAGCACCTGCCCGCGTTCGGCGCGGACGGGAACCCCGTGGACATGACGCCGCAGATGGAGCCCGGCGGCTTCGCGCCGACCGTGCACCTCGTGCTCGGAGCGCCCGAGATGGCCGGGGCGGTGGCGATCGACATCGGTCTCGACCATGCGGCGTACGGGGAGGCCGTCGCCGCCGCCCAGGCCGCGACCGGCAAGCCCGTCGTCGCCTGCACCGCCGACACGCCCGAGGTGGACCGGCGACTGCGCGCGGCGGGCATCCCCATCTTCCCGACGCCGGAGCGCGCGGTGCGGGCCTACCGCGCCCTCTGGGCCCGGGTGGCCGGGCGCCATCGCGCCGCGCCGGCGTCACGTCCCCCGCGCCCGCTCCCGGCCCCGCTCGCCGCCGCCCTGGCGGGCGCCGCGGGGCCGTTGCCCCACGAGGTCAGCCGGGCGCTCCTCCAGCACTACGGCGTCGGGTTCCCCGCGGAGGGGACGGCGGCCTCCGTCGAGGACGCCCTGTCGGTGGCGGGGCAAATCGGCTACCCTGTGGTGGTCAAGACGGCGCGAGCCGGCCTCCTGCACAAGACGGAAGCCGGGGGCGTGATCCTGAACGTCAGGGACGGTTCGGCGCTGCGCGAGGCGTGCCGGGCGCTGGCCGAGCGGTTCGGGCCGGCTCCGGTCCTCGTCCAGCAGCAGGTGGCGCCGGGACTGGAGCTCCTCGTCGGCGGGCGGCGCGACCCGCTCTTCGGCCCGACCGTCGTGTTCGGCCTCGGCGGGGTCTTCGCCGAGCTCTTGCGGGAGGTCTCGGTCCGCCTGGCGCCGCTCGGGCCCGACGAGGCGACGGCGGTGCTGCGGGAGGGACGGGCGGCCGCGGCGCTCCGGGGCTTTCGCGGAACCCCGCCGTGCGACGACGGGACGCTGGCGGTGGTGCTGGTGGGCGTGGGTGACCTCCTGGTCGATCAGCCGGCGATCTCGGAGGTGGACGTGAACCCCCTTATCGCCCGAGGCGACCTGGCGGTCGCGGTCGATGCGCTGATCATCGTCGAGCGGAGGAATCGGAACGCGGGCGAAGACCCTTGAAGGAGGGCTATCCCATGCGCGACCACGGGATCGGGATCAGTCGGCGGGAGTTCCTGCGCGCGACGGGCGCGACAGCCGGGACGCTGGCCGCCGGGAGCGTCTGGCCCGGCCGCGCCCACGCCCAGGGGACGAAGGGCTCGGTGCGCTTCGCCTACCTCCAGCTCGGCTGGGCGGCGTGCGAGATCATCCACAAGGAAGACCTGCTGGGCAAGCGCGGCTGGCAGGCCGAGTACAACGTCGTCGCGGGCTCGCCGGCGGGTCTGGTCAACACGTTTGCGGCCGGGAACGTGGACGCGATCGACATGTCGTTCGCGCTGGCCGCGAAGATGTTCGAGGACAAGGTGCCGCTCAAGATCACGGGCGTGGCGACGGCCGTCCTCGGCGCGATCGTGGCGCGGAAGGACGCAGGGATCGCCAGGGTCGAGGACCTGAAGGGCCGGAAGATCGCCGCCGTCGTGGGGACCACGGCCTTCTTCGACATCCGCACGCTGACGCTCAAGGGCTACGGGTTCGACATCCAGAAGGACACGCAGCTCATCACGGCGCAGGCGCCGCCCGACATGGCGACGCTGATGGCGAAGAAGGAGGTGGACGCCATCGTCGCCTGGCAGCCGATCTCCGATCAGGTCGTGCTGCGGGGCGACGGGGTCTACCTCGCGAAGCAGATCGACCTCTGGCGTAAGGCGACCGGCCGGCAGACGGGCTACCCGGTCCACGTCTGCTACGCCGTGAACCCGAGCTTCATCGAGAAGCACCCCGGGTTCCCCCGGGACCTGAACGACGCGCAGAAGGAGGCCGTGGAGGTCTGGTATCAGAACAAGCCCCGCGCCGTCGAGATCGTGGCCGAGGTCACCAGGCTGCCCAAGGACGTCGTCGAGTACGCCTACGGGCAAACGGTGCAGATGCTCCACGGGCTCTCCGACGAGCAGATCGACACGCTGGTGGTCCAGCTCAAGCTGATCAAGGAGTCGGGCTTCCTGAAGTCGGACCTCTGGGACAGCCCGGAGCGCATCAAGAAGGAGCTCTTCTGGCGGGGGTAGCGGTCGCGCCTGCCGGATCCCCGGTCGCGGGCCGATGACGACGCCGCTCGCGCAGCTCAGCCGGCGGCTCCGCCTGCCGAGCCTCGTCGTCCTGGCCGTCGTGCTCGTCGTCTGGGAGCTGGTGGCCCGGCGGTACGGTCCCTACGTGCTCCCCTCGCCGGGCTCGGTGGTGCGGGGGCTCGCGACGATCATCCAGACGGGGGAGCTCTGGAAGCACACCGGGGCCTCGCTCTACCGCATCGCCCTCGGCTTCGGGGGCGCGCTCGCCGTGGCCGTCCTCCTGGGGCTCGCCGCGTTTCTCTGGGGTCCCGTGCGGGTCGCCGTCCGCGACCTGGTGACCGTGCTCAACTCGACCTCGGTCTTCGTCTGGATCGTCGTCTCGCTGATCTGGTTTGGCCTCACGGACATGGCGCCCATCTTCACGACGTTCATGATCACGCTCCCCGTCGTCGGGGCGAACGTCGTGGAGGGGGTGGAGAGCGTGGACCGGCGGCTTCTGGAGATGGGGCAGGTGTATCGGCTCTCCGGCTGGGAGAAGTTCCGCTCGATCGTGATCCCCTCGACGATCCCGTACCTCGTCGCCGGCATGAAGGTCGGCTTCGGTCTCGCGCTCAAGGTGTCGGTCGTCGCCGAGATCTTCGGTGTCACGACCGGGATCGGCTACATCATGAACTACAGCCGCGAGATCCTGGCAACGCAGATGGTCTTCGTCTGGGCGGTCGTCATGATCTGCATCATGCTGCTGACCGACAAGCTCCTCTTCGAGTCGCTCACGCGGCGGCTCGAGCGGTGGCGGTAGCGCGGGGCACGGTGACACGCGTCCGATGAAGCTGGAGGTGGACGGCGTCTCCAAGCGCTACGCGATCCCGGTCCTGGACGGCGTGACGTTCCAGGCGACCGAGGGCGACTTCGTCTGCCTCCTCGGCCCGAACGGCTGCGGCAAGACGACGCTGCTGCGGATCATCGGCGGCCTCGAGCCGCCGACGGCCGGGGAGGTCCGCCTCGACGGACGCCCGGTGCCCTACGGGGGCACCTCCGACTTCCACGTGGGCGTGGTCTTCCAGGAAGACCGGTTGCTCCCGTGGATGACCCTCGAGGAGAACGTGGCGCTCGCCCTCCGGCCGCTCGGGCGAGATGGAACGGCGCGCCAGGAGACCGCGCGCCGCTACCTCAGGTTCGTCGGCCTTCAGGGGTTCGAGCGCTACTACCCGAGTCGCGTGTCCGGAGGGATGCGGCAGCGGGCGGCGATCGCGCGGGCCCTCGCCATCGAGCCGGCTCTCCTCCTCATGGACGAGCCGTTCGGCGCCCTCGACGCCCAGAACCGCCGCATCATGCAGGCAGAGGTCAAGCGCATCTGGGCCGAGACCGGGAAGGCGATCGTCTTCGTGACCCACTCGATCGAGGAGGCGGTGGCGATCGGGACGACGCTCGTGATGATGTCGGCGCGGCCGGCGCGGGTGCGCGAGCTGATCCGGATTGATCGGATGGGGGGGAGCCACGACCCGCACGCCCTCGTGGATCATCTGAACCAGGTCATCATGGAAGAGGTCCTCCGCCAGCAAGGGCCATCCCCCACATGACGTGGGGTCGTGTGAAAGCCCTCCGAGAACAATGAAGGGGGTCGCCGCCCTCACGCCCCTGCGGGAGCGAGCCCCGTGGGGCGGTTCGCCGCGGCAGGCCCCGCGCGGCCCTCCCTCTCGGCTCACTCGGCTCGCAGGCTCGCGAATA
Organism: uncultured bacterium; assembly: GCA_964509395.1. Lineage (GTDB taxonomy): Bacteria > Methylomirabilota > Methylomirabilia > Rokubacteriales > DASRDR01 > CAZDYT01. The sequence continues at coordinate 18,812 of CAZDYT010000007.1, read as the reverse complement.
ATCCGGGCTAACGGCTCCGTTCAGTACGGGATCGAGAGCTTCTTCGTGGACCCGGAAGGGGCACGCGAGCTCGAGCAGGGTGCGAGACGGGGGACGCTTCGGATGCGGGTCGTCGTGGACAGCCAGGGCAGGGGCGTGCTTCGCGGGGTGGTGGCGGAGCGTGGGTAGCGGCCGTCGGGTGACGACGCGGCAAATCAGGATCGCGGCGAAGGGAGGGCCACGATGATCAAGCCGTACATGGTGGTGGGGCTGATCCCGACGGTGCGGGGGATCCGGAAGCGCGGCGACATCAAGATCAACATCGAGCACCTCACGCATCTGGTGAAGGCCGCAGCCTGGCTGTCGAGCCTCTCCATTCCCGTCCGGCTGATCGCGTTTCCGGAGGGTGCCCTCCAGGCCTTCAACGACGAGGTCCTCGACCTCGACCACGTGAAGTTCGCCCGCGAGTGTGCCATCGACATTCCCGGCGACGAGACCGAAGCGCTGGGGAAGATCGCGCGGGAGTACAACGTCTTCATCATGGCCCAGGCCAAGGCGAGGCACCCCGATCTGAAGGACCGGTTCTTCAACGTCGGCTTCATCCTGAACCCACGCGGGAGAGTGATCCTCCAGCACTACAAGGTCTCGCCCCTCTTCCCGGTCGAGCACTCCGTCTGCCCGCACGACGTCTACGACTGGTGGGTCGAGAAGTACGGGCGAAATCTCGATGCGTTCTGGCCCGTCGCCGACACGGAGATCGGGCGGCTGGGGATCATGATGGCGAACGAGGGGTCCTACCCGGAGAACGCGCGGGCGCTGGCGCTGAATGGGGCGGAGGTGGTCTACCGCGCCTCCTACCCGAACCCCGCGACGGGCAACGAGTACTTCGAGATCCAGAGCCGGGCACGGGCGCTCGACAACAACATGTACGTCATCGCCCCCAACATGGGGACGTACTACCTCTTCCCCGAGGAGACGACGCCCATCGACACCTTCGGCGGGCGCTCCTTCATCATCGACTACCGCGGTCGGATCGTCGGGCGGCAGGAGTACGGCGCGGGCTCGACCTACGTCGCCGGGCCGATCGACATCGAGGCGCTCCGCCACCACCGCGCCTCGGCCCAGTGGGACAACTGGCTGAAGGACGTCCGGGCCGAGCTCTACCAGCTCCTCTACGAGAAGCCGATCTACCCGAAGAACCTTTACCTCAAGCGCGTGCCGATGAAGCACGCCGAGTACCGGCAGAAGGTGATCCGGCGGCAAATCAGGCTGATGCACGATCGTGGGATCTGGAAGAGGCCGGCCCAGTGATGCGCGCCCGCCTCGTCGGCCTCTGCTGCCTCGCCGCCACCGGCTGCGCGGCGTTCCAGCCGGCGATGCTCGGGGTCCCGCCCGGGCAGCGCGCGGTGCTGGGCCGGGTGGAGCTCACCGGCCTCGCGACGCCGGAGGGCGTCATCGACATCCAGAAGGTGGACGGGACGTTCGGGTACGAGCTGTCGATCGTCCTCGGCCGGTCCGAGTTCGCGATCGCCCTGCCGCCTGGCGCGTACCGGATCGCCCGTCTGCGGGCGTTCCGGTATCAGAAGACCGTCCCCGACGAGACGATATGGGACCTCCGGCTGACCTTCGAAGTCGGGCCGGATCCGGCCACCTACGTCGGCACGCTGCGGATCGACGTGCGGTTCGCCCAGGACACCCGCGTCTGGGTGAAGGACGAGTACGAGGACACGCTCCGCGCGCTCCGGGCCCGGTACGGCGACCTGCCACCGAGCGCCGCCCGGCGGCTCATGACGCCAGCCTGAGGCGGCCCGATGGCCATCACCCCGAGCGCCTCCTACAGCATCACCGTCCGGGTCGAGATCAGGAACCGGCCCGGCATGCTGGGGCGCGTCACCTCCGCCATCGGCGATGCGGGCGGGGACATCGGCGCCGTGGACATCGTCGAGCTGGTGAAGGACCACATCATCCGCGACTTCACGATCAACGCCCGCGACGAGCAGCACGGACAGGAGATCGTGGCGGCGATCCGGCGGCTCGACGGGGTCCGGGTGATCAACGTCTCGGACCGCACGTTCCTCGTGCATCTGGGCGGGAAGATCCGCATTCAGAACAAGGTGCCGGTGAAGACGCGCGACGACCTCTCGATGACGTACACGCCGGGCGTCGCGCGGGTCTGTCTCGCCATCAAGGAAGACCGTGAGAAGGTCTTCACGCTCACCATCAAGCAGAACGCCGTGGCCGTCGTGACGGACGGCACGGCTGTCCGCGGCCTCGGGGCGATCGGACCGGAGGCGGCGCTGCCGGTCATGGAGGGGAAGGCGCTCCTGTTCAAGGAGTTCGCGGACATCGACGCCTTCCCCATCTGCCTCGCGACGACGGACGCGGACAGGATCGTGGAGACGGTCAAGCTGATCGCACCGGTCTTCGGGGGGATCAACCTGGAAGACATTTCGGCGCCGCGCTGCTTCGAGGTCGAGGAACGCCTCCGGGCCGAGCTGGACATCCCGGTCTTCCACGATGACCAGCACGGGACCGCGGTCGTGGTCCTCGCGGCCCTCCTGAACGCCTTGCGCATCGTCCGGAAGGACGCGTCCAAGATCAAGGTCGTGGTCTGCGGGGTCGGGGCGGCGGGCACGGCGACGATCAGGATCCTCCGCGCGATCGGCGTCGGACGGATCCTGGCCGTCGACGAGCACGGGATCCTCGCGCCGGGCCGCGAGGCGCCCATGGACGCGGTGAAGGGCTGGGTGGCCCGGGAGACGAACCCCGCGGACCAGCAGGGGAACCTCGCGGACGCGGTGGAGGGGGCCGATGTGTTCATCGGCCTCTCGGTGCCCGGCGTGCTGCGGACGAAGGAGGTCCAGAAGATGGCGCGGGACCCGATCGTCTTCGCCATGGCCAATCCGGTGCCGGAGATCATGCCGGAGGAGGCTGCCCCGTATGTCCGGGTGATGGCGACCGGGCGCTCGGACTACCCGAACCAGATCAACAACGTGCTCTGCTTCCCCGGCTTCTTCCGCGGGCTCCTCGACTCTCGCGCCCGCACGGTCACGGACGAGATGAAGATCGCAGCGGCCCAGGCGATCGCCTCGATCGTGAGCCGGACCGAGGTGCACGAGGAGTACATCATCCCGAGCGTCTTCAACAAGAAGGTCGCGCCGGCGGTGGCGCGCGAGGTCATCCGCGCCGCGCACAGGAGCGGGGTGGCGCGGCGTCGAACGCGTCCCGCCCCGCACTGAGAGGGAATTGGATGGCCGACGGGTTTGCCGCAGTCGCCAAGCGGGTGGATGAGATCACGCCATTCCTCGCGGTGGAGGTCTTCGAGCGCGCCGAGGAACTGGAGCGCCAGGGTCACGATATCGTCCACCTGGAGTTCGGGGAGCCCGACTTCGAGACGCCGACCGTGATCCGCGAGGCCGCCATCCGCGCCATCCGCGAGGGGCGGACGCGCTACACGCACAGCCTCGGGATCCTTCCGCTGCGGGAAGCGATCGCGGAGCACTACCTGAAGACCTACGGCGTCGCCGTCTCGCCGGACCAGGTCCTGGTCACGGCCGGGACCTCGCCGGCGATGCTCTTGCTCTTCACAACCTTGCTCGCGGCGGGGGACGAGGTGATCCTCTCCGATCCGCACTACGCCTGCTACCCGAACTTCGTCCGCTGCGCCGAGGGCGTGCCGGTGTACGTGCCGACGACCGAGATCGAGGGCTGGGAGGTCCACCCGGAAGCGGTGCGCGAGCGCATGACGGCGCGGACGAAAGCGATCATGGTCAACTCGCCAGCGAACCCGACGGGCATGGTGCTCCCGGCCGGCCGCCTGGCCGCCCCCGCGGAACTGGTGGAGCGCGCACCGGGCGGCCCCTGGCTCGTCTCGGACGAGATCTACCACGGCCTCACCTACGAGGGGCGCGAGCGAACCGTCCTCGAGTTCACGGACCGGGCCTTTGTCCTGAACGGCTTCTCCAAGGCGTACGCAATGACGGGCTGGCGACTCGGCTACTTGATCGCCCCGAAGGCCTACATCCGCACCCTGCAGAAGCTCCACCAGAACTTCTTCATCTCCTCCCAGGAGGTGGCTCAGTGGGCCGGGGTCGTCGCCCTCCGCGAGGCCGGCGCCGAGGTCGTACGCTTCCGCCGCATCTTCGACGAGCGACGCCGCGCCATGATCGAGGGGCTCCGCGCGGTCGGGCTGGGCGTCGGCCGCGAGCCCACCGGGGCGTTTTACGTGCTCGCGAACGCGCGGCGGTTCTGCCAGCGCTCCTACGAGTTCGCGTTCGAGGTCCTCGCCGGCGCGCACGTGGCCGTGACGCCCGGCATCGACTTCGGCGCCGCCGCCGAGGGCTATCTCCGCATCTCGTACGCGAACGGCATCGAGCGGATTCGGGAGGGGCTGCGGCGGATCGGCGCATTCTTGTCCAGACTCGATGGCCGAGACGCTGACCGCTAAGCGGGCGCGAGCCCGGAAGATCATTCGCCTGCTCGAGCGCGCGCACGCCGATGCGACGATCGCGCTCCGATTCGAGAATCCCCTCGAGCTCCTGGTCGCCACCATCCTCGCCGCCCAGTGCACCGACGAGCGGGTGAACCAGGTGACCGAGATCCTCTTCCGGAAGTACCGGACCGCCGGGGACTATGCGGGTGCCGACCCGGCGACGTTCGAGCGCGAGATCCGACCGACCGGCTTCTTCCGCGCCAAGACGCGAGCGATCCTGAGCATGGCGCGCGCGCTCCTCCAGCGCCACGGGGGCGAGGTGCCTCGGACCCTCGAAGAGCTGACCGCGCTCCCGGGCGTTGGGCGCAAGACGGCCAACGTCGTGCTCGGCAACGCCTTCGGTATCCCGGGGATCGCCGTGGACACGCACGTCTTCCGGGTGACGCAGCGCCTGGGTCTTGCCGCGGCGAACGAGCCTGACCGGGTGGAGGCCCAGCTCGCCGAGGTGATCCCGCGGGCCCGGTGGACCCACTTCTGTCACCTGATTCAGGCCCACGGCCGCCGGATTTGCCTCGCGCGGAGCCCCGCGTGTCCCACCTGCCCCGTCCGCGCCCTCTGCCCCTGGCCCGGGAAGACGGCTGCCGGGCGGGGCCCTCGCCAATAGCCCGGCTTCCAGGCCCGGTCTAGGCCCGGCCGCCCGACCCCGGCTGGGGTTGACACGGTGCGCCACGTCGGATAAGGTATCGTGTTCCCGGAGATCCGCTGGGTTGACCCCTGGTTGGCGACCCAGGGCCGACCCGTGCGGCTGTGGGGAATTCCAGGGAGCGGAGACAGAGATTCGGGTATGCCTACGCCCATGCCGAAGAAGGAGAGCGTCGCGCGGAAATGGTATCTCGTGGACGCGGAGGGACGGGTGCTCGGCCGGCTCGCGGCTCGGGTGGCGACGCTCCTCATGGGGAAGCACAAACCGAACTACGCTCCTCACCTGGACGTGGGTGACCACGTCGTCGTGATCAACGCCGCGAAGGTGCAGCTCACGGGCAAGAAGCTCACGGACAAGGTCTACCGCTGGCACACGGGGTACATCGGCGGGCTCCGCGAGGTGCCCGCGGGGACGATGCTCCGCGAGAACCCCGAGCGGATGGTCGAGTGGGCGGTGACGGGGATGTTGCCGAAGACCAAGCTGGGGCGCGCCATGGCGAAGAAGCTCAAGAGCTACCGGGGGGGCGAGCATCCGCACGTCGCGCAGCGCCCGGAGCCGTTGGATCTCGCCGGAACGCCGGGTCGGGCCTCGAGCGCGGCAAAGGAGGCGTGATGGCGGTCCCTCAAGAGGTGGTCGTTCCGCAGTTCTACGGCACCGGCCGGCGGAAGACCTCCGTCGCGCGCGTGTTCCTCCGCCCCGGGCAGGGGCAGATCACGGTCAACAAGCGGCCCTTCGAGGATTACTTCCCGCGGGAAAGCCTGCGGCTCCTGGTTGCGCAGCCCCTCGAGCTCACCGGGACCGCCACTCAGCTCAACGTTGTCGCGAACGTGCGCGGAGGTGGCCTCTCGGGTCAGGCCGGCGCCGTCAGGCACGGGATTGCGCGCGGGCTGCTGCAGTTCGACGAGAAGCTCAGGCCTCAGCTCAAACGGGCAGGGTTCCTCACCCGCGACCCCCGGATGAAGGAGCGAAAGAAGTACGGGCAGCCGGGCGCCCGCAAGCGGTTCCAGTTCTCCAAGCGGTAGCCGATCGATCCGGACATCACGGGGGGAAGGTCGACGCGACCTTCCCTATTTTTTTGGCAGGCTGTTGAGGAACGCGGACGCGGCTTGATGGGAGTACGGAGATGACGACGACCGTGAACGTGGCCGTGGCGGGGGCGACGGGGTACATGGGAGCCGAGCTCTTGCGCCTCCTCCTGGTCCATCCGCGGGTGCGCCTCACCGCCGTCATGGCGTCCCAGCGCTCGGCGGGGACACCGGTCGGACGCCTCATTCCGAGCCTCCGGGGGCAGCTCTCCCTCACCGTCGAGGCCCTGGACCCCGAGCGCCTCGCCACGCAGGCTGACTGCATCCTCCTGGCGCTGCCGTACGGCGAGACGCACCGGGTGGTCTCGGTGCTTCGGCGTCACGGCCGGCGGGTCATCGACCTGTCCTCGGACTATCGGCTGCGGAGCGCCGCCGAGTTCGAAGCCTGGTACAAGACCCCTCACACCGACCCCGAGGGCCTCGCCGAGGCGGTGTACGGCCTCCCCGAGCTGTATCGGAAGGAGATCGCGGCCACCCGGTTGGTCGCGAACCCCGGCTGCTACCCCGTAGGGGCGCTCCTCGCGATCCTCCCGCTCGTCAGGTCGGGGCTCGGGCGGCATGAGGGGATCATCATCGACTCCAAGTCGGGTGTCACCGGCGCGGGGTCCATGAGTCAGAAGCCTGACCCGATGTACCTCTACGCCGAGCAGAACGAGAACATGCTCGCCTACGGCGTGGCGAAGCATCGCCATACCCCGGAGATCGAGCAGGCGCTGTCCGGGATCGTCGGAGGCCCGGTCCAGGTCACGTTTACGCCGCACCTCATACCCGTGAACCGGGGGCTCTTCACGACGGCGTACGTGCCGCTCGCCCGTCGCGCGTCGACGGCGGAGTGCCTGGCGGCGTATCGCGAGGCCTACGAGCACGAGCCCTTCGTCCGCGTGCTCGAGGAGGGCGAGCTGCCCCGGACCCGGGCCGTCCTCGGCTCGAACTACTGCGACGTGACCGTCGTGGTGGAATCCCGGACCGAGCGGGCGATCTGTCTCTCGGCCCTCGACAACCTCGGCAAAGGGGGCGCGGCGGAGGCGATCCAGAATCTCAACATCATGCACGGGTGGGACGAGCGCACGGGCCTCGAGGCCCCGCCCGTGTATCCGTGAGCACGGCCATGGCCGACGTCGAGTGGCTGGACGGGGGAATCACGGCGGTTCCGGGGATCCTGGCCTCCGGCCTTCACTGCGGGATCAAACCCACGGCCGCCCGGGACCTGGCCCTCATCTATTCGTCGGTGCCGGCGACGGTGGCCGGCGTCTTCACGACGAACCGCATCCAGGGGGCTCCGGTGAAGGTCTCGCGCGAGCGCGCGCGGGGCGGGGTGGCGCAGGCGGTCGTCGCGTCGAGCGGGTGCTCCAACGTCTGCACCGGGGAGCAGGGGCTCCGCGACGCCCGCGAGATGACGGAGGTGGTCGCGCGGGAGCTGCGGGTTCCCGAGACGCGAGTCCTCGTCGCCTCGACAGGCGTGATCGGCCGGTATCTCCCGATGGATCGGATTCGGCCGGCCCTCCCCAAGCTCGTCAAGGCCCTGTCGCCCCAGCCCGAGGGGAGCCGGCTCGCGGCCGAAGCCATCATGACGACCGATACCTTCCCCAAGGAGGCGGCCCTGCGGATCGAGATCGGCGGACGTCCGATCACGATTGGCGCGATCTCGAAGGGCACCGGCATGATCCACCCGATGATGGCCACGATGTTCTGCTTCGTCGCCACGGACCTGGCGCTGGCGCGCGACGCGCTCCAGGCAGCCATCCGGCGCGCGGTCAACGGCTCGTTCAACCGCATCAGCGTCGACGGGGATCGGAGCACGAGCGACACGGTGCTCGTCCTCGCCAACGGGCTCGCCGAAAATCGTCCGCTGACCCGTGGCGACCGGCGGCTGCGGGTCTTCCAGCACGCGCTGGACGCCCTGACGCAACGGCTCGCGGTCCTGCACGTGCGGGACGGCGAGGGCGCGACGTGCGTGATCGACGTCCAGGTGCGGGGAGCCAAGACCCGCCGGGACGCGGAGCTGGCGGCCCGCGCGATTGCCAACTCGCCCCTCTTCAAGACGGCCGTGGCGGGCCGGGACCCGAACTGGGGCCGCGTGATGTCGGCCGTCGGCGCGTCCGGCGCCGCCGTGCAGGAAGAGCGGATCGGCATCTGGTACGGCGATGAGCCGGTGGCGGCGAACGGCAAGCCGAAGGAGAATGTGCGCTGGGATCGTGTCAAGGCCGAGCTGACGAAGCCGGAGGTGACGCTCACCGTGGATCTCGGGCTCGGAGCGGGGCACGATCACGTCTGGACCTGCGATCTGACGCAGGACTACGTTAAGATAAACATGGGCACCAGCTGAGGGGGCCCGCCGGGGGCAGGCGGCCTGTCCTGCCGATCACACACGCGTCCCTGCATCGGTGGCGGCCAGCAGGGCGTGGTGGCCCGACGGCTGTAGGCCGGAGGCACCGCGACCAGATGAACAATGGCCCGCTCGGGGCGCGGAGGCGAACCGAGGCCAGGGAGGTGCAATGTCGCAGATCACGATGAAGGAGCTTCTGGAGGCCGGGGTGCACTTCGGCCACCAGACCAAGCGGTGGAACCCGAAGATGGCCAAGTACATCTTCGGCGAGCGGAACGGCATCTACATCATCGACCTGCAGAAGACGCTGAAGAAGTTCCGCGAGGCGTACCTGTTCGTCCGCAACCTCGCGGCCGACGGCGGGACGCTCCTGTTGGTCGGCACGAAGAAGCAGGCCCAGGAAACCATTGCCGAGGAGTCCGCGCGCTGCGGCATGTTCTACGTGAACCAGCGCTGGCTCGGCGGCACCCTGACGAACTTCGCCACGATCCGCAAGTCCATCAACCACCTGAGGCGGCTCGAGGAGATGCGAGAGACTGGCGAGTTCGAGCGTCTCACCAAGAAGGAGGCCCTCGGCCTCGAGCGCGAGCGCGCCAAGCTCGAGAAGGCGCTGGTCGGCATCAAGCAGATGGACCGCTTGCCCTCTGTCGTGTACATCATCGATCCCCGGAAGGAGCGGATCGCGGTCGCGGAGGCACAGAAGCTTGCCATCCCGATCATCGCCATCGTGGACACGAACTGTGACCCGACCGGTATCGACCACCCGATACCGGGGAACGACGATGCCATCCGCGCGATCCGGCTGATCACTTCCCGGATCGCCGACGCGATCATCGAAGGGCGGGGCGTCGTGAGCAAGAGCACGGCCGAGGAGCCCGCGGCGCCCGTCGAGCCGGAGCCGGTCGCCCCGGCGGAAGTGTCGGAGGAAACCGCGGAGCCCATGCCCGCGGGCTCATAGCGTCGGCCGGAGGCCCTGCGCGGGCGGGGTCCGGCGGTGACTCGAGGAGGAACGCAGAGATCATGGCGACGATAACGGAGAAGGTCCGCGAGCTCCGGGATAAGACCGGAGCCGGCGTGATGGATTGCAAGGAAGCCCTCACCGCGTCCCAGGACGACATCGAGAAGGCGATCGATTACCTGCGGAAAAAGGGGCTCGCGTCGGCAGCGAAGCGCGCGCATCGGGAAGCCCGCGACGGCGGGGTCGGGGCGTACATTCATGCGGGCTCCAAGCTGGGGGTACTCATCGAGGTGAACTGCGAGACGGACTTCGTCGCCCGCACGGACCAGTTCCAGGAGCTGGTGAAGGCGCTGGCGATGCAGATCGCTGCGGCCAACCCGACGTATGTGGCCCGCGAGGACGTGCCGGCCCCGGTGATCGAACGGGAGAAGGACATCTACCGGGAGCAGCTGGCCGGCCAGCAGAAGCCGCCGCAGGTCATCGAGAAGATCATCGAGGGGAAGCTCGGCAAATTCTACGAGGAGACGTGCCTCCTCGATCAGGCCTACATCCGGGATCCCAGCGGGAAGACGCGCGTGAAGGACCTCGTCGTGGAGGTCAGCGCGAAAACCGGCGAGAAAGTCGCCGTGCGGCGCTTCGTCCGGTACCAGGTCGGCGAGTAAACTCTATTGTCTGGGCCGTGACGCGCTCGGCCCACCCGCGCGCGGGGACCCGCCGCGCGGACGTCTCGGCCTCGATGGGCGGCGAAGGGACCGGGCTCACCCATGGTCTCTGGCCCTGGGTGCCCGCCCCCGGGGGACGGCACGAGGAGTCGGCGTGGTGGAAGCCGAGCCGAAGTACAAACGGATCCTCCTGAAGCTCTCGGGCGAAGCGCTGGCCGGCACGCAGGGTTACGGCATCGACGCGGCCGTGCTGGACCGGATCGTCGACGAGGTCAGAAGCATCCGGGCGCTCCGCGTCGAGGTCGCCATCGTCATTGGAGGCGGCAACATCTTTCGGGGGCTTCAGGCCTCCGCCGCGGGGATGGACCGCGCGTCGGCCGACTACATGGGGATGCTGGCGACCGTGCTCAACGGGCTGGCCCTTCAGAACACGCTCGAGAAGGCCGGCCTCGTGACCCGTCTGCAGTCGGCGATCGACATGCCGGCCGTGGCGGAACCCTACATCCGCCGGCGGGCCATCCGGCACCTGGAGAAGGGGCGGATCGTCATCTTCGCGGCCGGCACGGGGAATCCGTTCTTCACCACCGACACGGCGGCGGCGCTGCGCGCCGCCGAGATCGGCGCCGCGATCATCCTCAAGGCGACGAAGGTGGACGGCATCTACTCGTCCGATCCGGTGCTCGACCCCCACGCCGAGCGGCTGCCATGGGTCACCTACATCGAAGTGCTCAATCGCGGGCTTCGCGTGATGGACACGACTGCCATCTCGCTCTGCATGGAGAACAAGCTGCCCATCGGGGTGTTCAACCTCAACACGCCCGGTAACCTCCGCCGGATCGTGATGGGGGAGCCCGGGGTCGGGTCCTTCGTCGGCGCGAGCGAGTCGCCGTCAGCGAGGTGAGATCATGACCACTCCTCAAGCAGTCCACAAGGACGCCGAGAGCCGGATGCAGGGCGCGATCGAGACCCTGGGTCGCGAGTTCGCCGGCGTGCGGACTGGACGGGCCACGGCTGCGCTGCTCGAGAGCATCCGGGTGGACTACTACAACACGCTCACTCCCGTCTCCCAGGTGGCGAGCATTTCCGTGCCGGATCCTCGGACGCTCCTGATCCAGCCCTGGGACGCCAGCCTGCTGCCGAAGATCGAGAAGGCGGTCCAGAAGTCCGATCTCGGGCTCACCCCGGCCAACGACGGAAAGGTCATCCGGCTGACGGTCCCCCCGTTGAACGAGGAGCGCCGAAAACAGCTGGCCAAGGTCGTGGGCAAGCTCGCGGAAGAGGCGCGCGTCGCGGTCCGGAACATCCGCCGGGAGGCGAAGGACAAGCTCCGGGCCCTCGCCAAGGACAAGAAGCTCTCCGAGGACGACGAGAAGCGCGGTGAGGCAGAGCTTCAGAAGCTGACCGACCGGTCCATTCAGCGCGTGGATGAGCTACTGAAAAAGAAAGAGCAGGAGATTCTCGAGTTTTGACCGCTCCACTATCCGGCGGCGGTCTGGGTGCCGAGGGTCTGGTCGCCGGGGCCCCAGAGTCCGATGCCGAGCTGCTGGCGGCGATCCGGACGCAGCCCCTGCCACGGCACGTGGCCATCATCATGGACGGCAACGGTCGCTGGGCGCGGGCGCGCAGCCTGCCACGGATCGCCGGCCACCGGGAGGGCGTCAAAGCGGCACGGAGTACGGTGCGCGCGGCCGCCCGGATTGGGATCGAGTATCTGACGCTCTATGCGTTCTCCGCCGAAAACTGGACACGCCCCGTTGCGGAGGTCGAGTTCCTGATGCGGCTCCTCGAGAGCTCGGTCGACGAGGAGCTCCCCGAGCTGATCCGGAACAACGTGCGCCTCCGGATCCTCGGGGAAATGGCCCCGCTCAGCCCCGGTGTGCGCCAGAGCATTCAGCGGGCCGTGGCCGCCACCGAGGCCGATACCGGCTTGACGCTCCTGATCGCGCTGAACTACGGAGGGCGACAGGAGCTCATGCGCGCGATCCGAGCCATCGCGGCACGAGTGGTACGCGGCGAGCTTCGCCCCGACGCGATCGAGGAAGCCGACGTCGCCGCCTCGCTCGACACCGCCGGCGTGCCGGATCCCGATCTGCTGATCCGGACGAGCGGCGAGTTCCGCTTGTCGAACTTCCTGCTCTGGCAGGTGGCTTACACCGAGCTGTTGATCCTCCCGACGCTCTGGCCCGACTTTTCACCCCGCGACCTCTACCTCGCCGTTGCCGATTATCAGCGACGGAGCCGCCGCTTCGGCGGGCTTTAACTCGGAGGGAGGCTTCGCCCCCCTCCGGAACCTCGGCCCGACGTGGCGCCGGCCGAGCGTCATTCTGTCAGGTTGTCGGATGGGCTGGGAGGCCCGGTAGCGGCGTGCTGGCGCAGCGCATCCTCAGCGCCGTCGTCGCAATCCCCCTGCTCGTCGCCATCATCGCCTTCGCGCCCCGCTGGTTGTTCGTGGGGTTCGTCCTCGCCCTGGCGCTCGTCGCGCAGTGGGAGCTGTACCGGATGTTCGCCCGGGTCGGCGTGCTCGCCAAGAGCGGGCCGGGTCTTCTCCTCGGGGGGGCGGTCGTCCTCGCCTTTGCCGTGGGGGGGGCCGAGCGTGCCTGGCCGGTGTCACTCGCGCTCTCGCTCGCGGTGGCTGGCTGTCTGGCCCTCGGACTGCGCCGTGCGGCCGGGTCGGGTCTCGACTGGGCCGGTGTCGCGCTGACGCTCCTCGGCATCTGCTACTGCGCGTGGCTGCTGGGGCACGCCATCTGGCTCCGGGCGCTTCCCGGCGGCGGAGCGCTCACGCTCCTCGTGCTCGGCGTCACGTGGTGCGGCGAGAGCGCCGCCTACTTCGTCGGTCGGCGGTGGGGCCGGCGTAAGCTCGCCCCGCGCATCAGTCCGGCAAAGACGGTCGAGGGCGCCGCGGCACAGGTGGTCGCCTCGATCGGCACCGCGCTTCTCGCCGCCTGGCTGCCGCTCGCGGCGGTCACGCCGGTCCACGGCCTCGGGATCGGGCTCACGCTCGGCGTCCTCGGTCAGGTCGGTGATCTCGCGGAGTCTTTCCTCAAGCGCAGCGCGGAAACGAAGGACGCTGGCAGCTGGCTTCCCGGACACGGGGGGCTGCTCGATCGATTAGACTCCTTGCTCTTCAATGTTCCTGCCCTGTATTATTATGTGAACTTCTTTTAGCGACCCACATGATGCGCGGCCCAGCGTGAAAACGGTCACCGTACTCGGCGCAACGGGCTCGGTCGGTCACCGGACGCTCGAGCTGGTCGCCCAGTTCCCCGAGGAGTTCCGGGTCGGGGGGCTGGCGGCGCGGGGCTCCAACCTTGCCGTCCTGGCCGAGCAGATCCGCCTGCACCGACCCGAGGCGGTGGCGTTGCTGGACCCCGCGGCGGTCGATGCGCTTGCGCGTGAGCTGGCGCCGCCGCGTCCCGAACTGCTGGGCGGACCCGAGGGGTTGGTCACCCTCGCCTCGTCCGTGGAGGCCGACATCGTGCTGTCGGCGCTCGTGGGCGGCGCCGGACTGCTGCCGACCCTGGCGGCCATCCGCGCCGGCCGGACGGTGGCGCTCGCCAACAAGGAGACGCTGGTGATGGCGGGCGCTCTGATGACGCGAGCCGCGCGCGAGCACGGGGTCGCGCTCTTGCCCGTCGACTCGGAGCACAGCGCGATCTTCCAGTGCCTGGCGGGGGCCAAGCCGGGCGAGGTCAAGCGCCTGATTCTGACCGCCTCGGGCGGGCCGTTTGCCGGGCTGTCGCGGGAGGCGCTCGAGCACGTGACCGTGGCCCAGGCGCTGCAGCACCCGACCTGGCGGATGGGAGCCAAGATCACGATCGACTCGGCGACCCTCATGAACAAGGGGTTCGAGATCATCGAGGCTCACTGGCTCTTCGGCCTCCCCTTCGACCAGGTGGACGTGGTCGTCCACCCGCAGTCGATCGTGCACTCCATGGTCGAGTTCATCGACGGCTCGCTGCTGGCCCAGCTCGGGATGCCCGACATGGGGATCCCGATCCTGTATGCGTTGAGCTATCCCCGCCGGCTGCCCTGTCCCGCGCCGACCCTGGACTTGGTGAAGGTGGGCGCCCTGACTTTCGAGGCCCCGGACGTGTCGCGCTTTCCGTGTCTTCGGCTCGCGCGCGAGGCGGGGATGGTCGGGGGCGCCGCGCCGGTGGTGCTCAACGCGGCGAACGAGATCGCCGTGGGCGCCTTCCTCGACGGCCGCTGCGCCTTCATGGACATCCCGCGCGTGATTGGGGACGCTCTCGAGGCCCATGCGGCCGCTACGGCGGATGACCTGGAAGCCTGCCTCCGGATCGATGCCGAGGTTCGGCGCTGGACGCACGCCGCGCTCGCCGTCCGCGTCCCGCGCGGCACGGGAGGGTGAGCGGGTGAGCCTCGCACGGGCCGGCGCGCTGGTGCTATGGGGCACGCCCCTGGCCGCCGGGGGTCTGCTCGCTCAATTCCTCTCCGGAAGCAGCTCCTCCGCGCTCACCTACGTGGTGAGCTTTCTCGTGGCCCTCGGCGTCCTCATCTTCATCCACGAGTTGGGGCACTTCCTCGTGGCGAAGGCCGTCGGCGTCGGCGTGGAGCGCTTCTCACTGGGGTTTGGGCCCCGGCTCTGGTCGATCCGCCGCGGTGAGACGGAGTACTGTATCTCCGCCGTCCCGTTGGGCGGCTACGTGAAGATGGTCGGCGAGGAAGCTCACGGCGAGGAGGCAATCCATCCGAAGGTCAGGCGATCCGCGGGCGATGAAGCGTGGAGGGCCAGTCCGGATGGCGCGGCCGTTCCACCAGAGCACCACCGCGCCCGCGAAGCGATGGCGGAAGCTGCCGAGTCGGTACGCGCAGATCCCGCCAAGTCGTTCGTGCTCAAGCCCCTCTGGGCTCGGGCTCTCATCGTGTTTGCGGGGCCCGGGATGAACTTCGTCCTGGCCGCCGTCATCTTCTCCGTGATCTTCGTGGTCGCCGGCGTAGCCGTGCTCCCGCCGACGGTCGGCCGCGTGGTGCCCGACTCCCCGGCGGCGCAGGCAGGCCTCCAGCCCGGAGACGAGGTCGTGGCGGTGGACGGTCGGCCGATCCGGCACTGGGGCCAGCTCGAGGAAGACGTGGTCCGGTCCGATGGCCGGCCGATGACCCTCGCGATCATGCGGGAGGGCGCGCGGCGCGAGGTCACCGTGGCGCCGCGGCGGATGCCGGCCCGCACACCGTTCGGGGAGCCGACCGAGGTCTGGAGCCTGGGGGCCGGGGCCTATCTGGCGCCCGTCGTCGGCGAGGTCAGGGCCGGGATGCCGGCCGACGAAGCCGGTCTCCGGCCGCGCGACCGGATCGTCGCCCTGGACGGCCAGCCCATCCGGACCTGGGAGGAGATGGCGGAGATCATCAGCAAGCGCCCCGGGGAGCGGATCACCCTCACCATCGAGCGGAACGGCGAGCGCCTGGAGGTCGCGGTCACCCCGCGGGCGGTGACCGAGCGCGACCCGCTCGGCCGCGAGACCAGGGTGGCCCGCATCGGGATCGGGCCGAGCCCACCCCGGACGGTCCTCCGCCTGGACCCGGCCGCGGCGATCTGGCGCGGCCTGGAGCGGACGTGGGACGTGACGGTCCTGACGCTCGTCTCCTTCTGGAAGCTCCTGACGGGCATCATCCCGGCCTCCAACATCGGCGGTCCACTGCAGATCGGTATGGCCGCCGGCCAGGCCGCCGAGGAAGGGGTGGTCCCCTACGCGCTCCTCCTGGCGGTGATCAGCATCAACCTGGCGATCCTGAACCTGCTGCCGGTCCCGATGCTCGATGGCGGCCACCTCCTATTCTTCGCCATCGAGGGCGTGCTGGGCCACGCGCTGTCCGTGCGGAAACGGGAAATCGCGCAGCAGATCGGTCTGGCGCTCCTGGTGCTGCTCATGGTGTTCGCGATCGGCAACGACATCCTGCGGCTCCCCCTCGTCGGCAAACTCTTCAAGTAGAGGCGCCCATGACGGCCACGACCAACGCGCTCAGACCCCGTCGCCGGACCCGACCGATTCAGTTGGGCAAGGTGCAGGTGGGCGGCGATGCTGCCGTGACGGTCCAGTCCATGGCCAAGACCGACACCCGGGACGTGGAGGCGACCGTCGACCAGATCTGGGCCCTCGAGGCGGCCGGGTGCGAGATCGTGCGGGTGGCGGTACCCGTCAAGGAGGCCGCCGAGAAGCTCGCCGCGATCCGAAAGCCGATCCGGATCCCCCTGGTCGCCGACATCCACTTCAACTACAAGCTCGCGCTGATGGCCCTCGAGCAGGGAGTGGACGGCCTCCGGTTGAACCCGGGGAACATCGGCGGCAAGCAGTTCGTCATGGAGATCGTGAACCTCGCCAAGGAGCGCCGGATCCCAATCCGGATCGGCGTGAACGCAGGCTCCCTGGAGAAGGACCTCCTCGCTCGGGACAACGGGCCCACGGCGCGCGGCATGGTGGACTCTGCGCTCCGGCACGTCCGCATCCTGGAGGACTGCGGCTACCCGGAGATGAAGATCTCGCTGAAGGCCTCCGATCCCGCGATGATGATCGAGGCCTACCGGATGCTGGCCGACCAGGTGGAGTACCCGTTCCACCTGGGCGTCACGGAGGCCGGGACGCCCACGGTCGGGGCCATCAAGTCGGCGGTCGGCATCGGGACGCTCCTCGCGGAGGGGATCGGCGACACGATCCGCGTGTCGCTCTCGGCGGACCCCGTGGAGGAGGTGCGCGTCGGGATCGAGATCCTGAAGGCGCTGGGGCTGCGCAAGCAGGGGATCACCTTCGTCTCGTGTCCGGGCTGCGGCCGGATGGATGTGGACCTCGTCGGCCTCGCCGCGGCCGTGGAGAAGCGGCTCGCGGGGCTCAACAAGAACGTCCACGTGGCGGTGATGGGGTGCGAGGTCAACGGGCCCGGCGAGGCGCGCGGGGCCGACGTGGGCGTGGCGGGCGGCCGTGGGATCGGCCTCATCTTCCGGAAGGGCGCGGTCGTGCGGAAGGTCCCTGAGTCCCAGATCGTCGACGCCCTGTGGGAGGAAACGCAGATCTTCCTCGCGGAGCGGGAGGCGATCGAGAAGGCCGCACCAGGGGACGACTAGCTCCGTGGGCCAGTACGAAAAGCACGTGTTCGTGTGCACCACGGGGAGCACCTGCCCGACGCAGGGGGACACGGAGGGCTACGTCAAGTACATGCGTGGGGAGATCGCGAGGGCCGGCCTTCACGTGGAAATCCGGGTCAACAAGTCCGGATGCTTCTCGCAGTGCGGGAACGGCCCCATGATCGTGGTCTACCCGGAAGACGTCTGGTACTCCGGCGTCAAGGCGGAGGATCTCCCGGAGATCGTCCAGTCCCACCTCATCGGCGGGAAACCCGTGGAGCGGCTCCTGTATCGTCCCGGGAAGCCCGGTCCGAACGTCATCGTCAGCAAAGACAAGTACTGAAGGCAACCGCCCGCCGCGTGGCTCGACCGATGCGCTGGAGCACGGCGTTCATCCCCACCCTTCGCGAGGACCCGGCCGACGCCGAGGCCGTGAGCCACCGCCTCATGGTCCGTGCCGGGCTGGTGCGCCAGCTCACGGCCGGCGTCTACGTCTACCTCCCGCTCGGTCAGCGCGTCATCGAGAGGGTCAACGGGATCATCCGTGAAGAGATGAACGCGATCGGCGGCCAGGAGATGACGATGCCGGTCCTCCACCCGGCCGAGATCTGGCAGCAGTCGGGGCGCTGGTCCGACATCAAGGACGAGATGTTTCGCCTGAAGGATCGCCACGGGCGCGACATGTGCCTCGGCATGACCCACGAAGAGGTGGTCGCGTGGCTCGCGTCCAAGGAGATCCGGTCGTACCGGGAGCTCCCCCAGATCTGGTACCAGATCCAGACGAAGGAGCGGGACGAGGCGCGGCCGCGCTCCGGCGTCCTCCGCACGCGCGAGTTCTGGATGAAGGACTCGTACACGCTGGATGTGGACGAGGCGGGGCTCGCGCAGGCGTACGAGCGCCACAAGGAAGCCTACGTGCGGATCTTCCGCCGCTGCGGGCTGACCTTCCACGTGGTCGAGTCCGACCCCGGCATGATGGGCGGCGCGGGAGCGCATGAGTTCATGGCGCCGAGCGCAGCCGGCGAGGACGAGATCGCGCTCTGCGAGGCGTGCGGCTACGCGGTGAACCTCGAGCTGGCGGGATCGCGACCGGCGATCCCGACGTTCCAGGAGGCGCGGCGCGAGCGCGAGGAGGTCCCGACCCCGAACGCGCGTACCATCGCGGACCTCTGCGCTCTCCTCAAGGTGGACCCGGCGCTGACGATCAAAACGCTCGTCTTCGTCGCGAAAACCGGCCCCGCCCTGGCGCTCGTGCGGGGGGACCAGCAAGTCCACGAGAAGAAGCTCGCCCGGGTCTTCGGCGGCGAGATCCGACCCGCCCACCCGGACGAGGTGCGGGACGCGCTCGGGGCCCCGGTCGGGTCCGTGGGCCCGGTCGGTGCGAGGGTGCCGATCGTCGCCGACGAGTCGCTTCGCGAGGGGGCGTACGTCTGCGGGGCGAATCGGGACGGGTTCCACTGGGTGGGCGTCCGGCCCGGCCGGTCGGCGTTGGTGCTGTCCGCCAACAGCGCCAGGACGCCGTGGGGGGTGAGCCGGCGGAGACGCGCCAGGTCGGTAGTCTGCCCGCCGGCGGGCGTTTCGTCGAGCTT
>CAZDYT010000006.1:0-24492 GCA_964509395.1 uncultured bacterium | reverse complement strand
CTGGCGACGCTCCGGTAGACGGGAAGGCCGGCGATCTCGCGGCGCCCCGGGTTCACGAGGTAAATCCGCCCGCCGTAGCCGTGTCGCCGCAGGGAGTGCAACGGCCGGGCCCCGGGGCGGGAGACGTCGCCCGGGACGCCAACCAGCGCGACCCCGCGGGGTGCCAGCAGCCGACCGAGCGAGGGCGCCGCGCTCACCGCCGAAAATATCTCCCGAACCCCGGTGGGCCAACGCTCCCGGGGACCATCGTCTCGCGCGCCCGGAGCGCCGCCCCCGGCTCGCCGCAGGGTGAGGCGGCACGCCCGTACTGCGGGTCAATGTTGACGACCGTCGTGATGCCGCCGATGGCCGCCGTCCCCGTCTCAAGGGAGGGTTTCACTGCGGGTCCTCGCGCATCCCGAGGGCGTACTCGGCGATGAGGACCCGATGGATGTCGTTCACGCCCTCGACGATCTGGAGGAACTTCGCGTCCCGGAGGTATCGCCCCACGTTGTACTCCTCCGAGGCCCCGTAGGCCCCGTGGATCTGGACCGCGTCGGAGGCGGCTTGGAAGGCGACCTCCGTCGCGTAGAGCTTGGCGATGGACGCCTCGCGCCGCGCGCGCCTGACACCCCGGCTCTTGAGCCACGCCAGGCGATAGGCGAGGTACCGCGCCGACTCGACCCCCACCACCATGTCGGTGATCTTGGCCTGAACGAGCTGGTAGCCGGCGATCGGCTTCCCGAAGACGACGCGCTGGCGGGCGTACCGGACGGATTCGTCGAGGCAGGCCTGGGCGAGTCCCACCGCGCGGCACGCCACCGAGAGCCGCCCGTTCTCGACGGCGCACAGGGCGACGTTGAGCCCCTCCCCTTCCCGGCCGACCAGGTTCTCGGCCGGTACGCGGCAGTCCTCGAAGTGGAGCTCCCCCACCTGCGTCGGACGGAACGCGAGCTTGTTCCGGATCGGCCGCTCGCCGAACCCGGGGAAGGTCCGCTCGACGATGAAGGCACAGATCCCCTTCCGGCCCTTCGACTTGTCGAGCGTGGCGAACGTCAGGTACCAGGACGCGAGGCCGACTCCCGAGATCCAGATCTTCGAGCCCGTCAGGATGTACTCGTCGCCCTTCCGGACCGCGGTCGTCTCCATGGCGGCCACGTCGGTGCCGGAGTGCGGCTCCGTGACCGCGGTGCCGGCGAAGACCTCCCCCCGCGCGACCGGCACCAGGTACTTCCGCTTCTGGGCCTCCGTCCCGAACCGGAGGATTCCGGCGCCCACGAGGCCCGAGGCGCCGCCCCTGGCGGGCCCCATGTGGGTGCAGACGCGGGACACCTCCGCGAACCCGAGCGCCGCCATCTTCTTGACGATCCCGACTGGGTAACGCTCCTCGCGGTCGTAGTCGCGGACGTGGGGCGCGACCTCCTTCTGGGCGAACTCCCGGACCAGCGCCTGGTACTGGCGCTGCTCCTCGGTGAGGTCGAACTCCATCGGGTCTCCCTACGCGGGGATGAGCACGACCTTGCCGAAGGCCTCGCGGGCCGCGAGCATCGCATGGGCCCGGGGCGCCTCGACCAGCGGCAGCGTCGTGTGGATCACCGGCCGAAAGACGCCCTCGGCCACAAAGCGCACGACCTCGACGACCGCCCGCGTCGGCGCCGAATAGGAGCCGATCAACGTGGCCTGGCGCCGGAACAGGTCGATGAGGTCGAGGGGCACTCGCTCGCCGCCGTGGGCCCCGCAGGTCACGAGACGGCCGCCACGGCGCAAGACCGAGACGGCCCCGGCCCAGACGGTGCCCCCCACATGCTCGAAGACGAGATCGACCCCGGCGCCCCCGGTGAGCCGCCGGACCTCCTCCGGCCAGTCGGGCCGCCCGTGATCGAGCGCCGCGTGGACTCCCATGGCACAGAGCCGCTCTCGCTTGCCCGCCGAACCGGCCGTGGCGATGACCCGCGCGCCCGCGTGCCGCGCGATCTGGACGGCCGCACTCCCGACGCCGCTCCCGGCCGCCGTCACGAGCACGGTCTCGCCCGGCCGAAGGACGGCGCGTTCCACGAGCATGAACCATGCGGTGGAGAACGCCACTTGGATCGCCGCCGCGTCCTCGAAGCCGAGGGCGGGCGGCAACGGCAGGATGTTTCGTGTCGGCGCCAGGACGTACTCGGCGTACGCGCCGGGGCGGTCGACGCCGAACGTCTGCCGGAAGGCGCAAAGGTTGTCTTCGCCACGAAGGCAGGGAGCACAGGCGCCGCAGGTGACGGCCCGGATCACGACGACGCGATCCCCCAGGGCGACACCGCCCGCGCCCTGACCGAGCGCCGCGACCTCGCCCGCCGCCTCGATCCCGAGAACATGCGGGAACCGAACCGGGAAGCCCGAGACGCCCGCACGGAGATTCAGGTCCAGGTGGTTCACCCCACAGGCGCGGACGCGCACCAGGACCTCGCCGAACCCCGGCGCCGGGTCCGGAACATCGCGCGTCTTCAGAACCTCGGGCCCGCCGAACCGGCCGAAGGCGACCGCCTTCATCGCCCGGTCTCGAGCGCGCGCAGCCCGTCGGCGAGCTCGCGGGCGTCCTTGAGGCCCTCGAGGGCTTCGCACAAGGCCCACGCCGCCTCCGCGCCGCGGGACCCCAGGACCGGTGCGGTCAGCTGAAGCCGGCGGATCTCGGGTGCGGCGCTGCCCGCGAGGATGGCTCCCAGCGTGTCCGCCACCACGAGGGCAGCATGCCCCCGCACCTCGGCCGAGATCGCGCCGGCCTCCGTCTCGGCGACGAAGCGGCCAAGCGCGGTGGGGATGGGTTCCACTAGGCGGCTCCGACGGCGCGCACCGCCGCTTCCGCGCGCGCCGTGTCGACGGCCCGCTCCGTCGGGAGATCCGCCACCAGATCCACGGCCCCCAGGTTGACCCCGTGCCGCTCGAGGAGGTACTCGAGGCACAGCCGCGGCGTCGGCGCCTCGGCGAAGACGAGAACACGCCGTCCCACGAGGTCGCGCCAAGTGAAGTCGTGGCCAGGCACGCGCCCGAGGAGAAAGAAGCCGACCCGGCTGTTCACCTCGCCCACACAGGTGAGCCGCCCCTCCCCACGGTCCAGAAGCCCGAGGGCGCGAATCGAGCCCGACAGGCCGATGTCCGCCTCCCCGGCAATGCCCGCGCGACTCCGTTCGGCGCGATCGCGGTCGTATGCTCAACCTCGACGCCTTCCTGGGCGAAGAGGCCAAGCGTGAGTGCCAAGTAGTGCGGCGTGTAGAACACCGTCCGGAACGGCACCACGAACCGGATGTGCTCCATCAGCCTCGGAGGGGGCCGCCGCCCCCATTCCCAACCCCCCAAGACGGGAGCGACGTCGTGAAGCCGGGTACCCGCGGCCGAAGGCCGCGGGTGGGCCGGAGCCGTCGCGACCGGATGAAGAATGAGGCGGGCCGGGTACCTGCCGGGTACCCATGCCGAAGGCATGGGTGGGTGCGCGCACGGAGCGCTTCGACAACCCGCGCCTGGCCTGGTGCCATCTCGCTCTCCAGGATGCCCCCGAATGCGTCGTGCGGGGACGAGGACACCTCGTGGAGCAGCCCCGCGGCCGGACCGATTCGACCAAGGAGCAATCCGGGACGCCGCGGCCGACGTCCACCCAACGGAGGTGATGCCCGGGCGACCGAACAGCGCCCATTCTAGCACGCAGAGACTGGCCTAGCACCGGCCCGCGCCGAGCCGCGCACGGGTTACCGGGCCAGCAGGCGCCGGTAGAGGACGAGGTGCCCCTCGATCTCCCGCTCGGGCGGATAGAGGCGGGTCACCTTCGCCCGTCCCGCCGCGCCGAGCCGCGCACGCAGGTCCGGGTCGCGGATGATCCGCTCGGCCTGGCGCTCGAACTCGGCGGCATCGCTGAAGAGGAGACCATCCACGCCGTTGGCGATCACCGAACGATTCCCCTCGATGTCTGAGGCGAGCACGGGCTTGCCGCGCGCCATCGCCTCCAGGACGGAGTTCGCCATGCCGCCTTCGGAGAGCGACGAGTTGATCACGACGTCCACCTGGTCGAGCAGCGAGCCCATCTGGGCGTGCGGCACCTCACCGAGGTAGCCCCCCCACTCCGCGCCGTTGAGCGCCGCGGCGAGCCGGGCCCCCTCGGCCTCCTCGATGACCGGCCCGACGACGAGAAACCGTAGCGGGTAACGCTGCGCGAGCTTCTGGAGGGGAGGGATCGGGAGCAGGACGTTCTTCACCCGCCGGATCCCCGCCGGCAACAGGAAGCGCATCTCCCCGGGGCTCCGAGGCACGAGCTCCCCCAGCTGGCAGGGTTCGTCTCCGAGCACCACGCTCTGGGGGATGACCTCGATGCGTGACGCGACGTCGGGCACCTCGTGCGCCACCTTCGCGCGGATCGTCTCGTGGAAGGCGATCAACGCCCGAGCCTCACGGATCGACGCGATGGTTGCCGCTCGACGCTCGGGGTGGAAGAGGTCGATGTTGGCGTCGGTGCCCGTGAGCGAGATTACCAGGGGGACGCCGCGCGCGCGCGTGACCACCGCCGCCGCGGGCGCCCCCCGGTAGGCGTGAAGCGCGTGGACGATGTCGGGACTGAACGCGGCGAGGCGGCTCGCGGTCGCTTCCGGCGACATCCGCGAGAGGTCAACCGTCTCCGCGGTGACGCCCCGCTCTCGAAGCCCGTCGAACAGGCGCCCGACCGTCACCGCGTTGCCGCGGACGGAGGGGAACGCGATCGGCGCAATGAGGGCGATCCGCATCGACTCTGGGGGACCCGGCGCGGCAGGGTTTCAGCGAAGCCTAGCCTACACGAACGGGCCTGCCCCGGCAACCCGGCGCGCGATTGGGGTCCGGCTACGGGCTATGATGCGGCGGAGGGCCCAGGCGATTCCGCCCGGCGTTTGGACGGCCGCGGGAAGCGGGATTGTGTTACGATCGGATCAATCGGAGCGCCGGGCGCCGTCCCGGCCCAAGGACAAGGGGTCGTTCGTGACGTCCCACATCACCCGGTGTCAGGAGTGTATCGACCTTCTGGTTGACTACCTGGAGGGCGAGCTCCCTCCCGAGCGCGCGCGCGCCCTCGACATTCACCTGGAGATGTGCCCGCCGTGCGTCGCGTTCGTCCGGACGTACAAGGGCACGGTGGACGTGGCCCGGAAGCTGCCCGTCGACGAGGTCCCGCCGGAGCTGACCCAGCGTCTCATCGACTTCCTGAAGCGAGAGAAGGAAGGCACCCTCCCCCCGGCCTGACCGCCCGCCCCCATGACGCGAGCTGCGAGCGGCGTGGTCGCATCGCGCCTCCGGACGAGCCGCATCATCCACGCGGCGATGGTCGCGTCGCTCGTCGTCTACGCGGTCATCGTCCACGTCCTGCGGGACGCCCTCGGCTGGAAGAGGACGGCACCCCCCGAGGTCCTCGCGATGGCGCGGTGGGTGCTCTACGGCCTGGGGGGTGGCGGAGTTCCTCGTGGTGATCGTCGGCCGGTCGCGCGTCCTCTCGAGCGACGTCCTGACCGAGGCCGGCCGGCGGGCAGGCGTCGAAAGCGCCCTCGGCCAGCTTCAGACGCGCATGCTCGGCACCGTGAGCTAGATCACGCGACGGCGCAGCCAGCCGGACAGGGCATCCACCAGCGTCACCATCACGTAGATCGCCACGACCAGCGTCAGGAGCTGGTTCTCGAGGAACAGGCTGATCGCGATGTGGATCCGTTGCCCGAGCCCGCCAGCCCCGACGAAGCCGAGCACCGCGGCGGCGCGGATGTTGACTTCCCAGCGGTAGAGGGCGTAGGCGAGGAACTGCGGGAGGGCCTGGGGTAGGATGCCGTAGATGAGGATCGCCGCGCGCGAGGCGCCGCCGGCCTGGAGCGCCTCGAGAGGCCGGGTAGGCACGTCCTCCAGCACCTCGCCGAAGAGCTTCCCGAGCACCCCGCCGGTGTGGAACCCGAGCGCCAGCGTCCCGGGGAACGGGCCGAGCCCCACCGCGAAGACCAAGATGAGCGCCCAGACGAGCTCGGGGACCGTGCGGAGGAGGTTCAGAATCCCCTTGGCCGCGGCGTAGACGGCGAGGCGCGGATAGCGGCGCCAGCCGAGGCGCTCCCGCGCGTAGAGCACGCCGTCGAAGAGCACCGTCCGCGTCGCCGCGAACGCGAGGGGCAACGCGATCAGGACGGCCAGACCCGTGCCGACCAGCGAGATGGCGAAGGTCTCGACGGCGCCGTAGCCGGCCTCGCGCACGACCGGGGCCGAGAGATCCGGCGGGAACAGCCGCACCGCGTATCCCCACATCTGGGCGAGCCCCTCGGGCCCGAGCAGTGTCCCGAAATCGATCCCTGTGCCTCGCGCACTCCAGAGGACCAGCGCCCCGCCGACGCCAGCGCTCACCCAGAGCCAGAACGACGTGCGGGGGCGTTCCGGCAGCGCGACGGTGTGCCCGTTCACCTGACCACCGCCCGGCGGATCACGCCCGAGAGGGTATCCACGCCTGCCACCAGGAACCACAGGATCCCAAGCAGCGTCAGCACCTCGTGGAAGTTGAACATCCGCATCGACAGCTCGATCTGCTGGCCGAGCCCGCCGGCTCCGACGAACCCCAGAATGGCCGAGGCGCGGATCGCGCACTCCCAGCGGTAGAGCGTGTACGAGACGAAGGTCGGGAGGGCCTGGGGCAGAACGCCGTACAGGAGGAGCGCGAGGCGCCCGGCGCCGGCGGCCTGCAGGGTCTCGAGCGGCTGGGGGTTCACGGCCTCGAGAATCTCCGAGTAGACTTTCCCCAGCATTCCGCCGTACGCGACCCCGATCGCGAGCACGCCCGGGAACGCCCCGAGCCCCACGGCGCGGACGAACATGACCGCCCAGACGAACTCGGGGATCGATCGAAGGACCGACAAGAGTCCCCGAGCCGCGGCGTACGCGAGAAACCCGAGGGCGCCGGCCGCGCGGCCCCGCCGCTCGTGGAGGACGCCGCTCCAGGTCAGCGTCGAGGCCGCCAGGATGCCGAGCGGCAGCCCGATCAGCACCGCGATGGCTGTTCCCGCGATCGAGATCTGGATCGTCTCGACCGCCGGGGTCGCCATCAGCCGGAGGAATCCCGCCGAGAGGTCCGGCGGGAACATACCCCGGACGAACCTCGCGACGTTGGCCCGCGAATCGGGGGCCACCAGAACGCGCAGGTCCACCTGGGCGATGCGCAGGCTCAGGGCCAGGCAGCCCCCGAAGACCAGCCAGAAGACCCAGGGAAACGCCGACCTACTCGAGATCTGGAGTCGGGCGGCAGACTCGACTGATCGGATGGACACCGTCGTAAGCGGGGATCGGCGCGTCCTCGGGCGCGGTTCCGGCGTAGAGCCCTCCCAGTAGGTCGGGGGTCACCTTGTCTGGCGCGAGGTCGAAGGCCACGCGCCCCTCGCGAACCCCCACGATGCGCGGGAAGAAGGTCAGGGCGACATCCACGCTGTGGAGGTTCATGAGGAGCGTCTTGCGGCCGGCCCGGGAGAGATCCTTGAGCAGCCGCACGATGCTCGCCGCCAGCGAGGGATCGACGGACGAAACCGGCTCGTCGCCGAGGATCACCTCCGGGTCCTGCACCAGGACCCGGGCAATGGCGACCCGCTGCTGCTGGCCGCCGGAAAGCGTGTCGGTGCGCGCGTAGAGCTTCTCCGGGATCCCGACCCGGCCGAGGGCCTCGGCCGCCGTCTCGACCTCCCGCGGCCAGAGCAGCGAGAGGACCGCCTTCGTCGTGGACCATCGGCCGAGGTGCCCGGCCAGGACATTGTGGACGACCCGGAGCCGGCCGACCAGGTTGTGCTGCTGGTAGACGGTGCCGATCCGCCGTCGCAGGGCGCGGAGCCCGGCGCCGTCGAGATCACTCGCGTCCACGCCGCCGACCCGGAGGGTGCCGGCGGTCGGCCGGAGCGTCAGGTTCAGGATCCGGAAGAGCGTCGTCTTGCCGGCCCCGCTCGGACCGATGAAGGCGACCTGCTCCCCGCGCCCGATCGTGAGGGAGACGTTCTCCAAGGCGACATCGCTCCCGTCGAACGTCTTGCGGATGCCGGAGAGCTCGTACATCACGTCCGGAGGCGCCACGGCCGGTCTACTTCAGGAGCCCGGCCGCGATGGCCGCTTCCTCGATCCCCTTCCACTCCTCGTCCTGCGCCCGGATATAGCCCTTGGTCCGGTGGAGGTCCAGGAGCCGGCGGTCGGCGGGATTGCCGTATTTGAGCTTGAGGAACGCGGCGGTGATCCTCTCGCGGAGCCCCGG
The DNA here is from genome assembly GCA_964509395.1 of uncultured bacterium. Lineage (GTDB taxonomy): Bacteria > Methylomirabilota > Methylomirabilia > Rokubacteriales > DASRDR01 > CAZDYT01. The sequence continues at coordinate 16,271 of CAZDYT010000006.1, read as the reverse complement.
GTCCAGGTCGCTCCGGGCCGTCCACACGTAGTCGACGTACGGCGGCGTCGTCCAGAACACCGCGACCTTGCTCCGGTCCACCTTCTTCGTCTCGACGAGCTTGTCCCAGACCAGGAAGTTCAGGGCACCCGCATCCACCTTCCCCGACTCGACCCAGAGGGCAGTCGCGTCGTGCGCACCGGAGAAGGCCGGTTTCTGGGCGAAGTCCCGCTCCGGGTCGATCCCGTTCTTCAGGAGGAAGTACCGCGGCATCAGGTGGCCCGAGGTCGACGAGACGCTGCCGAACGCGAAGGTCTTCCCCTTGAGATCGGCCAGCGACTTGATCCCGCTGTCCTTCCGGGTGATGAACACCGACTTGAACTCCGCGTCCTCCTTGCGCATCGCGAGCCGCGTCGCGTGACCGTCCGTCCGGCGCACCGCCTGGAGCGACGTGAAGCCTCCGTACCAGACGAGGTCGAGCTTCCTCGCCGCGAGCCCCTCCACCGTCGCCACATAGCCCACCACGGGGAGGAACCGGACTCTCATCCCGAGCTCTTTGGACAGGTACTCGGCGAACGGCGTGTAGATCCGCAGGATCTCGCTCGGGTTCTCGTCGGGAATCGCGGAGACTTTCAGGACCTCCGGCGTGTATCCGGCTGCACTCCAGGGCCACAGGACCAGGAAAGCCAGCGCCACGCCCCATCGACGCATCGGAACCCTCCTCCCGCGAGATGCGCTCCCCTGTTTGGACACCCCTCATGTTATTGGCGATTCCGATGGTGTCAAATCGGAAATCCCATTGGTGTTATCGCGCATACAACGGCTCAGGCGATGGGGATAGCGGGGATAACGGGGTATGCCCGCGGTCGGTGGGCGATGTTGGGGTTGCCGGCGACTCCAGCCCCGCGGGTCGCGGCGCGGCACCTCGGGCACCCACAGGTACCCGTTCGCGTCGCCGCGTGGGAACCGGTCAGCTGGCCGCGAGGAGGAAGTCGAGAAACGCCTGACAGAGCGGCGAGCGGGAGCGGCTCGCGTGGGTGACCACGTAGAAATGCCGCGTGAAGCGGAGCCCTTGGATCTTCACACACCAGAGGAGACCGTGCCGGCACTCCTCCTCGACCGCGCGCTTGGAGATGATCGAGACGCCGACTCCGGCCTTCACGGCCTGCTTGATCGCGGAGGTCGAGCCCATCTCGGCGATGACGCGCATGCCGTCGAGGCCCGGCCCCGCGTCGTCCAGCGCCGTCTCGAGCGCCTGCCGGGAGCCCGAGCCCGGCTCGCGCACGCTGAGGGGTTCCGCCTTGCGGTCGTCCAGCGTCACCACCTCGCGGCCGAACCATGGGTGCCCCGGCGGCACCACCGCCACCAGCTCGTCGGGCATCAGCTCGATCGCCTGGAGACTCCGGTGGTCCGGTCGGGCCCCGACGAGTCCCACTTCCACTCGCCCGTCGAGGACCGTGTCGACGATTCCACGCGTGTCCGAGATCTGGAGCGCGATCGAAACCTTCGGGAACTTCTCGCGGAACTTGCCGATGAGGGGCGGCAAGACGTACTCGCCCGGGATCGTGCTCGCGCCGACGGTCAGGACTCCCGAAACCTGACCGAGGAACTGCTCGAGGGCTTGCCGCGCCTCCGTGCGGAGGGCCAGGAGGCGCTGGGCATGCGTATAGAGCAGCTCGCCCGCCCGCGTCGGTACCGTCTCCCGGCCGAGCCGATCGAAGAGGCGCGTGCCGACCTCATCCTCGAGCAGCCGGATGTGCTCGCTGACGGTCGACTGGGTGAGCCGCAGCGCCTCCGCCGCGCGGGAGAAACTCCGCGTCTCGACCACCTGGGCAAGGACCTCGAGCTGGCGGAAGTCCACGGCCTGCAATTGTACCCGAAGGGTCAGGCCGCGGCGATAGCGCCCCTCACCCGAGGGAGGCGACGCCGACTGGCTCCATCCCTTGCGCCGCGGCAGGGTTCACGGCGTGATCCCGAGAGATCGAGCCTCTTCCCAGAAGCGCTGGACGTTCCGGAGCTTGATCCCCTCGTAGCCGCGGATCACATCCGGGAGGCCCGCAACCTCGATCGCGTGCTCGTAGGTCTGCGGGGAAAGATCGGCCAGCACTCCTTCGACCATCCGCCGGTAGTGGCCGATCAGGGCGCGCTCGACGCGCCGCACCTCGCTGTGCCCGAAGGGATCGAACGCGGTCCCCCGCAGCCGGCGCAGGCGCACCAACAGGCGGAACACGCCGTCGAACCACGTCCCCAGCGCGATCTTCCGTGGCCAGCCGAGAGCCCGCAGGATCGGCGGATGGAGATGGTACCGCACCTTGACGGGGGCGGGAAATTCGGCCGCCAGGGATCGGCCCATTTCGGGCTTGAGATGGAGCCGCGCGACCTCGTACTCGTCCTTGTAGGCCATCAGCTTGAAGAGGAACCGCGCGACCGCCTCGCCGAGCCGCGTCTCGCCGGGCACCGCGGCGCGCTCGGCGGCGACCACGCGCCGGACGAAGTCGACGTACTCCTGCGCGTACTGCACGTCCTGGTAGGCGATCAGCTCGGGCACGCGGACCTCGAGGAGGCGGCGCAGCTCACCCGTCGCGCCGACGGAGTCGACCAGGTGCCGCCCCTCGGGCGTGAGCGCCGGCGCGATCTCGACCTGGCCGGCGCGCTGCCGCCGCACCGTCTTCGCCCACCCGGGATCCGCGACGAGCAGGCGGCCCACGCGGAAGGCCTGCGTGTTCATCTCGACCGCGACGGCGTTCAGCGCGATCGCCCCCTCGATGGCGGCGGCGCGCACCGGGATCGCGCCGGCCTGGTAGGCGGCGCCGAGCACCATCATGTTCGCCGCCATGTGGTCGTTGAAGAGCGCCTCCGCGAGGCTCAGGGCGTCGAGGAACACGTTCTCGCCCTTGCGCGTCACCCGGTTGATCGCGGCGAGGAGCCCCTGCGGGTCGGGGAACTGGACCTCCGGGGAGGCCACCATGGCGCCCGTGGGCACCTGAGTCGTCGAGACGACCGCGATGGTCCTGTCCGGTCGCGCGCGGGCGAGGTTCTGGGGGGCGGTCCCCACCAGCACGTCGAACGCCAGGTACGCGTCCGCCTCGCCGGCGCCGGCCTTGTTCGCGCCGGCCGCCGGGCGGTCCGAGATCCTGAGGTGGGAGACCACCGGCCCGCCCTTCTGGCTGAGACCGGTCTGGTCGAGGCCGGCGACGAACCGGCCGTCCAGGAGCGCGGCTGTCCCCAGGATCTGGTTCACGGTCACGACCCCGGTTCCGCCGATCCCCGTGAGGAAGAGGCTCGCGTCCCGTCGAACCTTGAGGGCGGGCTCCGGAAGGTCGCGCTCGACCCGGTAGACCTTCCGCGCCTTCGGCTCCCGCTCGCCGACCGGCACGACGGTCAGGAACGATGGGCAGTCCCCGAGGAGGCACGAGTAGTCCTTGTTGCACGAGGACTGGTGGATCTGCGTCTTCCGCCCGAACGCCGTGTCGACCGGCTGGACGCTGAGGCAGTTCGACTGGACGCCGCAGTCGCCGCATCCCTCGCAGACCGCCTCGTTGATCACGACGCGCATGGCCGGATCCGGGAGCTTCCCCCGCTTGCGAAGCCGCCGCTTCTCCGCCGCGCAGCGCTGGTCGTAGATCAGCACGGTGACGCCGGGGATCTCGCGCAGACGCCGCTGGGCCTCGTCCAGGCGATCCCGGTGCCAGACCTCCACGCCGGGCGCCCAGCGCGCGTCCCTCGGGTACTTGTCCGACTCGTCGGTCAGCACCAGGATCCGCCGGACCCCCTCCGCCTCGAGCTGGCGCGTGAGGTCGGGCACGGGGACGGCGCCGGCCGCGTCCTGGCCACCGGTCATGGCGACCGCGGAGTTGTAGAGGATCTTGAAGGTGACGTTCGTGCCCGCCGCCACGGCCTGCCGGACCGCGAGCGAGCCGGAGTGGAAGAGTGTTCCGTCGCCGAGCTGTTGGAAGAGGTGCGGCATCTCGGTGAACGGGGCCAGGCCGACCCACTGGACGCCCTCCCCACCCATCTGCGTGATGCCGACGACGTGGCGATCCATGTTGAGCGCCAGCCCGTGGCAGCCGATGCCCGCCGCCGCCACCGACCCCTCCGGGACGACCGTGGATCGGTTGTGCGGGCAACCCGGGCAGAAGTAGGGCTGGCGAGCGAGCGTGAGCGGGGCCGGCCGCTCGTGCCCGCCGACGTCCGGCGCGCGGGTAGCCTTCGCCTCGCGCGTGCCGGACGTCGGCAAGGGACGAACGGCCTCGAGCAGCGTCGCGCGGACCGCCATCGAGTCGAGACGGACGCGTCGCGCAAGCCGGCCGACGAGGATCCGGGCGATCGCGTCGGCATCGAGCTCCCCGTCCGCGGCAACGAGGACGCGGTCCTGCTCATCGCGCTTCCCGACGACGCGAGGCCGCTCCGCCTGGTTGTAGAGGACGTCGCGGATGAACAGCTCGATGAAGGCGCGCTTCTCCTCGACGACGAAGAGCTCCTCGAGCCCCCGGGCGAACTCCCGGATGATCCCCGGCTCCATCGGGAACAGCATGCCGAGCTTGAGGAGGCGGATCCCATACCGGTGGAGCGCCTCGTCGTCGAAGCCGAGGTCGGCGAGCGCCTGCCGGAGGTCGTAGTAGGTCTTCCCCCCCGCCACGATGCCGAGCCAGGCCTCGGACGTGGGCACGGTGATCCGGTTCAGGCGGTTCGTGGCGGCGAAAGCCTTCGCCGCCTCGAGCCGGCCGTACTGGACCTCCCGCTCCACCTCCAGGGTGAACGGCGGGATCAGGATCGCGGGCTGCCTCGGCTCCCATGGCCGGCCCTCGGAGGTGAAACCGGGATCGGCGATGACCACGCGATCCAGGCCGGCCTCCGCCGTACCGACCGCGTCGGCCACGTCGGTCACGATCTTGAAGGCGACCCACAGGCCGGAGTACCGCGACAACTCGAAGCCGAGCCGGCCCAGATCGAGGATGTCCTGAACGCTGCCGGGGAACAGGACCGGGATGAGGGCGTCGTAGAAGGCGACTTCCGAGTGCGTCGGCAGCGTGGAGGACTTCGCCTGCGGGTCGTCGCCGGCCAGGGCCAGCACCCCGCCGTACCGGCCGACCCCGGCGAAATTCGCGTGCTTGAAGATGTCGCCGCTCCGGTCCACGCCGGGGGCCTTCCCGTACCAGACCCCCAGGACGCCGTCGTACTTCGGCCTCGGGAACAGGTGCGTGAGCTGGCTTCCGAAGACCGCTGTGGCGCCGAGGTCCTCGTTGACCCCCGAGATGAAGACCACGTGGTGCTCCCGCAGGAGCTCACGGTTGCGCTCGAGGGTCAGATCGAGACCCCCCAGCGGCGACCCGCGGTAGCCAGAGATCAGCGTGGCTGTGTGGAGCCCGCGCCGCTTGTCGGCGCGGTGCTGGTCGAGCGGCAGCCGGACGAGGGCCTGAATGCCGGAGAGGAAGATACGCCCCTCTTCCAGGCGGTACTTCGCGTCCAGCGAGAACTCGGGCGCGACCTCGGCGGTGGCGCTCCCGCCCATGATGTCAGGCCGGTGGGAAGCCGACCCCGGCGAGGGCCTCCCGCACGCGGCCCTCGTCGATCCGCGCCGCGTCGAACTCGACACGCACTTCCTTCTCGGGAATCGCGACGCGGGTCGAGCTGACCCCCGTCAGGCCGCCGAGCGCCTTGGTGATGGTCTCGGCGCACCCCTCACACTTGATCTTTGGAACCTTGAAGACCTTCTCCATGGAAAACCCTCGCGCTTCGCGTGAATCGTCGTGCGAAGCGTTCCGCGATGCGTCCGGACCCTCCCGGGGGGGGGCAGGCTTTGCCGTGAGGGGCGTCGGCGACGGGGCCAGCCCCCTCCGAAGACTAAAAAAGGGGGCGACGTGCCCCCCTCGGCATCCCCCGGCACCCCGCCAGGGTCAGCGACACCCGCAGCCGCCGCCCGAAGCGCAGGCGCAGCCGCCGCTGCCCGAGCCCGCGAACGTCCCTCCGCTCTTGACCCCGAACCTCGACATGCGCCGCGAGACCTCGCGACTCGCGCAGCCCGGACAGACCACCATCGCCTGCCCGAGCACGAGCTTCTCGAATTCCTCGCCGCACGCGCGGCAGTAATACTCGTAAATGGGCACCGGCCCTACTCGCCTCCCCGCTGCACGTAGCTCTTGACGAACTCCTCGGCGTTCTCCTCGAGGATGTCGTCGATCTCGTCGAGAATTTTGTCGAGCTCCTCTTTGATCTTCTTGCCCTTCTTCTGGAGCTCGGGGTTCGCCTTGGCCTCGTCCCCCTCCGGCGGACCCTTCGGCCGCTCCACCTTCTTCTTCTGCTGGTCGGCCATGATGCCTCCTTACCCGACCTTGCCGACGGCTGGCACTACGCCCACCGAGTTCGGAACAGCACTAGACCCTGGGGAGCACGATATTCGACCGAGCGCCCCAGGGCAAAGGAGTTCGGCGGGATGATGCAGACATCACCCTTGACGTCGACGAAGGAGCGGGCGTCGAACGCCTTGGGATCCACCACGGGCTCGATCATGCCCTTGTCGAGCGCCATCCGCTTGATCCACCGGTCGCTCTTGATCATCGCCCCTGGGGCCCCCCGGGCCGTTCCGCAACGGACACGGACCCCTCCTCGTACCGCCATCCTAGCGGCGGTGCTGAGGACAGTCAAGTCTTTTGGCCCCGATCGGACGCGTCCGGCGCGTGTGGGAGCGGTGTCGGGGGTTGTAAGGCCCGCGGGGGGGATGTTAGAGTACCGGCACCGTGGTCCAACCCACTGATTCCGCGCCCGAGCCCATCTTCACGCCGCGCCTCCAGGTCGGATTCGGGCTACTGGCCTTCGGCGTGGGCCTGATGTTTCTGGCCGGCAAGGTCCTGCCCGCGCCCCTCCCGGCCGGGATCGCCGGCGGCATCAGCCTCGCGATCGCGGGCTTCGTCGTCGTCGTCGTCGAGGCGCTACGCGACCCGCCGGCCGCGCCGCGGGACGATCAGGCCGCGGGGGACGATGGCCGCGCGCCCACCGCGCGCTGACGGCTCACACCCGTTCGGCGCGATTCGCGGCTAGTCGAGATAGGCGGGGCTCCGGCGGCTGGGGGTGCGGCTCCCGCGCTTCTGGAAGCACTCGCGGCAATAGACGGGTTTCCCGGGGGTGGGCTTGAAGGGAACCTGCGTGTCCTTCCCGCACTCGGAACAGACCGCGGCGAACAGCGGGCGGGAAGCGCCGCTCTCCTGGGACACGCTGCTCCCGAGCCCCTTCCGCGCCGCGCGGCAGTTGCGACAGCGCGTGGGTTCGTTCTGGAACCCCTTCTCGGCGTAGAAGGCCTGCTCGCCCGCGGAGAAGAGAAACTCCTTGCCACAGTCCCGGCACACCAACACCTTATCCTGAAATTCCATGGTCCTCACGTCTCCTCTGGGATGCTGGTCGACTCGGTTGCTGCGCGGCGAACGGGGGGACGTCTCACCTCCTTGACGTGATGTCGCAGAGAGATCGGTGCGGCTCCCTCTCGAGGCCGAGACGGCCGCGAGGCCGAAGGCCGCGCGCGTCACGGCCGAGGTGAGCCGGACCGGCCGCGAGACGGGTAATCGCTCGCGGCTGAGCCGAGCGCGCCCCGGCCGCGACGGACACTCTTGTCAAGGCGGGCGGGGTGCTGGAGCGCGAGTGTGGCGTCACGGAAGGCGGGCGAGCACGCGGTGTGGTGGTTCGGTCCTCGCGCGATGCTGGTGCTGGCGCTACGCTCTCTGTCGACTCTGTGCCCGGACAGGGGTGTCGCGTTGGCTCGACCATAGCAGCCGCCCCCGGCACCGTCAATCGGAAAATTGCTCCACCCGGGCCCCGTGGGTATCGGCGGCCAGGACGAGCGTTCGGCTGTCGAGCCCCTCGCGCCTGAGGGCCTCCTGCATCGCTTGCGCCACGGCGCCTGCGTCGGCTTCCCGTGCGACAGCGAGCACCGATGGGCCGGCCCCGGAGAGCACGACGCCGTGCGCGCCCGCACCCTCGGCCGCAGCGAAGACCTGCGGGAGCCACGGGAAGAGGGCGCGGCTGCGATACGGCTGGTGCAGGCGATCGGCCATCGCGGGGCCGAGCAAATCCCACCGCTCCCGGGCGAACGCGGCCAGGAGCAAGGCGGTCCGGCCCACGTTGAACACCGCGTCGGCGCGCGAGTAGGTCGCCGGGAGGGCGGCGCGCGCTTCCGTCGTCGAGGCCTCACGGTCGGGCACCAGCACGGCGAACCGGAGGGCCGGCGGCACGGGCAGGCTCACGACTGCTCTGGCCTCGCGATCCCAACAGGTCACCGCAAGGCCGCCGTGAAGCGCGGCAGCGAGGTTGTCGGGGTGGCCTTCCTGCCCGACCGCTAGCTCCATCACCGCCTCGACCGTGAGAGCGCCGCCGACGAGCGCGTTGGCGCCCAGCATGCCGCCGAGCCAGGCCGTCGCGCTCGAGCCGAGGCCGCGGCTCGGGGGGACGCGGTTCAGTTGCCGCACCCGGAGGCCGTGAAACCGGCGTCCCGCGGCCTGGTAGACCAGCCCGGCCCCCCGGACCACCAGATTCCCGCCGTCCCGCGGGAGCCGATCGGCGCCCTCGCCTTCGATCTTGATGTCGAGGCCGTCCGCTTCCGCTAGCTCGATCTCGTTGTAGAGCTGGAGCGCCAGCCCCAGGGCGTCGAACCCCGGCCCACAGTTCGCGGAGGTCGCAGGAACGGTGACGCGGACGCGGTGACTCATTCGGAGGAGCGCGAGGGGCTTAGGGGGCTACAGCCGTCTGAGGAGCCACGCCGGAGTGAGGCTGATCGCGTAGGAGTTGAGCACGATGAAGTAATTCGTCAGGACCAGGAGCCCGACGACGACGAGCAGCACGCCGGCCGCGCGCTCGACGACGGGGATCCATGCGCGGAAGCGGCGGAACGCCACGAGGAACCCGCCGAGCGCCCACGACGAGAGGAGGAACGGCAGGGCGAGCCCGGCCGCGTAGGCCCCCAGCAGCGCGACCCCGGTCGAGACCGTCTCGGCGGTGCCCGCGAGCGAGAGGATCGAGCCCAGGATCGGGCCCACGCACGGGGTCCAGCCGATCGCGAACGTCACGCCGACGAGCCAGGAGCCCAGGAGCCCGGCCGGCTTCGCGCGGAGCTGGATCTGCTTGTACCGCCCCAACCACTGAAGCGGCAAGACCCCCGCGATGTAGAGGCCAAAGAAGATGATGAGGGCGCCACCCAGCTGTCGGATCACGTCCCGGTGCTCGATCAGGACCTGGCCGAGCGCGCTGAACGACGCTCCCATGGCCATGAAGACCATCGAGAACCCGATGATGAACGCCAGCGAATGCCCGATCACCTTCCCGCGCGCGGCCCCGCGGCGTCCGGACTCCTGCAGTTGCTCGACCGACATCCCCGTGATGAACGAGAGATAGGAGGGGAACAGCGGGAGGACGCACGGCGAGAGGAACGAGAAGACCCCCGCCGAGAACGCCACCAGCATCGAGATGTCCCGCACCTCGCCTCTCCTCTCCCTGGGTCCTGTTGTAACAGACGGGGACGACCGACGCAAGGTTCCGCCCGTTCGGTGGCCGTGCTATGGTGAAGAGCCATGCCGCTCGGAGCCGTCATCCAGGCCCTCGACCTGCTCGACGGCGCGACCGTCACGGGGCGCGAGATGGCCGACGCGCTGACCCGGGCGGGCTGCCCCGGAGTCGAGGTCAAGTCGCTGGCCGGCCCCCGTGGTCGCACCGACCTCGTACGCATCACCGTACCCGGCACGCGCGGGCGCGCCGCGGGGGGAGACGCGCCCACACTCGGCATCATCGGGCGCCTGGGGGGCATCGGAGCGCGCCCCGCGCAGATCGGGCTCGTCTCGGACGCCGACGGCGCCGTCACGGTCGCCGCGTGCGCCCTCGAGCTGGGGCGGATGGCACGCATGGGAGACCGCCTCCCCGGCGACGTGCGACTCGCGACGCACATCTGCCCCGACGCCCCGACCGAGGCGCGACACCCCGTCCCGATGATGAGCGCCCCGGTGGACATGGCCACGCTCAACCGCGAGGAGGTCGACCCCGCGATGGACGCGATCCTCTCGGTGGATACCACGCGGGGCAATCGCGTCGTCAACCACCGGGGGATCGCCATCTCCCCGACCGTGCGCGCCGGTTGGATCCTCCGTCCGGCCGAGGACCTCCTCGACCTCTACCAGGTCGTAACCGGCAGGATGCCGATAGTCCTCCCGCTCTCGATGCCCGACATCACCCCCTACGGCAACGGCCTCTACCACCTCAACTCGATCCTCCAGCCGGCCACCGCCACCGACGCGCCCGTCGTCGGCGTCGCCTTGACGGCCGAAGTCCTGGTCCCCGGGTCGGCCACTGGCGCCTCGCAGCCCGCGGACATCGAGCTCGCCGTCCGGTTCTGCCTCGAGGTCGCCAAGGCGTTCGGTCTCGGGCGCTGTCGCTTCTTCGATCCCGACGAGTGGGGACGGATCCAGACCCTCTACGGCCCGATGACCCACCTCCAGTCGGCATCCGGCTCGAGGGAAGACAGTCCTCGCGGGTCCCGGAGGCCGACGAAGTTAATTAATTGGACCCGCACTACCAGGCTCTGAAAGCGCGCACGCGTCGGACTCCGCCTCGTCCCGGGGGGCGGGTACCCACGGCCGGGACGAACAATCCTACGGCCGCGGGAGCCGCTCGCGGAGGCGACGGAAGTGCTCGGCGAGCTCCGTCCACGAGGCGAATTCGGGAACGGTGTCGGGAATGCTCACATAGGAGACAACCAGCCCCGGCCGGTTCGCCTGGAGGGCTCCCGTATCAGCATAGAAGAGGACGCGCCGGCTCGGCTTGGCCACGAAGTCCTCGCGCGGCATCTCGACCATCGCCACGGAGCTCTCTGCCAGATCGAGCGCCAGCCCGACCCACTCCCGCTGACCGGTGAAGGGATCCACCGCCTCGACGCTGGCGAGGCGCCACGGTGCGGCCGGGTCGAGCCGCTCGATCCGCAGGACCACGCGCGTCCGCGCCTCGTCGGGACCGCGGATGACCCCCCAGAGGATCGCCACCCCCCGCCCGGCGAAGACCGCATCGGCGCCGGCGACCTTCTCCGCCGGCTGGCCGCGAGCGACGGCGACCGCCAGCAGAAGCGCGCCCGTGAGCGCAAGGACGGCCCGGGCGACGCGTCCGCGGCAGCGTCTCACGCAGAGCCCTCGGGAAAGAGCCGGATCAGCTCGCCGCGAAGCGCCAGCGTCACGGGATCGCCCGGCCGGAGGTCGGTGAGCGCGGGATCGGAGGTGGTGACGGTGACCCGTTCGCCCGCCCCAACCTCAACCGCGTACTCGCTCTTCTCTCCGAGGAAGAGGGCCTCGACGACCTTCCCCGGGATCCCCGATCGCACCCCTCGGCTCAGCCCGATCGCCTCGGGGCGCACCAGCGCGCGCACGCGCGTTCCGGGGACGAGCGACCGGCTTCCCCCGTCCGTCGGGCGCGGATCCGGCACGGTCACACGGCAGGTCTCAGCGAGGAGGGTGAGGGTCACGCCCTCAGCCGAGGCCGCGCCCACGATCGCCGCGAGGAGGTTCGCGCGTCCGATGAACTGGGCAGCGAAGAGGCTCCGCGGCGCGTAGTAGAGCTGGTGGGGCGTCCCGATCTGGAGCAGCTCCCCCCGGTTCATGACGGCGACCTGGTCCGAGATCGCCATCGCCTCTTCTTGGTCGTGGGTGACGTAGAGCGTCGTGATCGCCAGCGCGCGCTGGAGGCGCTGGACCTCGGCCCGCATCTGGACCCGCAGCTTGGCGTCGAGGTTCGAGAGCGGCTCGTCGAAGAGGAGGACGGCCGGCTCCACCACGATGACGCGCGCCAGCGCGACCCGCTGCTGCTCGCCCCCCGAGAGCTGGTTCGGGAACTGGCGGTCGTAGCCCGCGAGTCCGACCAGCCGGAGGACGCGCTGGACCCGGTCGGCGATCTCGGACGCCGGCACCCGCTTCACCCGAAGCCCGTAGGCGACGTTCTCGAGGACGTTGAGGTGGGGGAAGAGCGCGTAGTTCTGGAAGACAAAGCCGATGTTCCGGTGATTGGCGGCGAGATGCGTCACATCGCGGCCGCCGATCCAGATGCGCCCGGCATCCGGCGCGGTGAAGCCGGCAACCATCCGCAGACACGTCGTCTTCCCGCACCCCGAGGGCCCCAGCAGCGTCATCAGGCTCCCCGCCGGCACCTCGAGGCTCACGTCGGAGACCGCCGTGACCTCCCCCTTGGCGGCGTGGACGAAGCGCTTCGAGAGCCCCTCCAGGCGGACGGCCACTCCGCGCGCCGGCTGGCTCACGTCAGGCCTCGAGCAGGCTGGCGACGGTCCCCGCCTCGCGGGTCCTGAGACGCCGCAGCACCCAGCCGAGGAGCGCGAGCATCGCGTAGACGAGCGCGATCACCAGCATGGCGAAGGCCGAGGCGGTCCCCAGCTCGAGTTCGGTGATGGCTTCCAGGATCCGGACCGTCAGGAGGGTCCAGTTGACGGACACGAGGAAGATCGTCGCGCTGATCGCCGTCATCGAGCGGATGAAGACCACCGCGAGGCCGGCGAGGAACGCCGGCATCACCAGCGGCAGCACGACCCGGCGGAAGGTCACGAAGCGGCTCGCCCCGAGGCTCGTCGAGGCCTCCTCGAGCGCGCGATCGATCTGCTGGAGGAGGGCCACCGTGGCCCGGATGCCGGCAGGGCTGTAGCGGAAGACGTAGCAGGCGACGATGATCACCGCGGTGCCGGTGAGGACGAGCGGCGGCCCATTGAACGCGATGAGGTAGCCGATCCCCACGATCGTGCCCGGCAGCGCGTAGTTCATGAGCGCGACGAACTCCATCCAGCGCCGTCCCCGGGCCTCCGTCCGAGCCACGACGTACCCGAGGGCCACGCCGTAGAGACCGCCGAGCGGCATGCCGACGAGGGCGATGACGAGCGTGTCGCGGACCGCCTTCCAGCCGGTGGTCGCGACCACCAGGTAGTGAGCCGCAGTCAGCGTGTGGTTCGCGCCCAGGGCCCGCACGATGGAGGCGAGGAAGATCAGGCCATAGAAGAAGAGGACGAGGCCGGTGGTGAGTCCGCAGATCACGACCAGGAGGGCACGTCCCAACGCCCCCACGGGCTGCGGCTGGCTCTGGGGACCCGCCCGGCCCGTGACGGTCACGAAGACGCGCCGCCCCACCCAGTAGCGCTGGAGCAGGAACACCGCCAGAGCGGGGCCGAGCAGCACGAGGGACAGGGCCGCGCCCCCGTGGAAGTCGTAGAGCCCGGTGATCTGGAGGTACGCCTGCGTCGGCAAGACAGGGTAGCGCTGGCCCGCCAGGATGAGCGGCGTCGCGAAATCGGCCAGCGAGGCCGCGAAGCAGAGGAGGAAGCTGTTGGCAAGCCCCGGCACGGTCAGCGGCAGGGTCACGCTGCGGAAGACGTGCCACCGCCCGGCACCGAGGCTCCGGGCCATGTCTTCGAGATTCGGGTCGAGGGACGCCAGGACGCCCCGGAGGGTGAGGTAGGCGAGCGGAAAGTACGTGAGCCCCTCGGAGAGCAAGGTTCCCCGGAGCCCGTAGATCTGGAAGCCGGTGATGCCGAGGAGGTGGTAGGTCAAGAGCCCTCTCGGCCCGAAGGAAAAGATGATGGCGATGGCCGAGACGAACGGCGGCGAGATGAGCGGCAGGACCGTCACCGCGTCGAGGAGGACGGTCGCCGCGCGGCCCAGGCGGGCCCGCAGCACCGCCAGCGCGAACGCGAAACCGAGGGCGGTCCCGAAGACGCCCACGAGCGTCGCCAGGACGAGGCTGTTCCAGAAGGCCTGCCGGTTCGCCCAGTGACCGAGGACGGCGCCGAGGGCGTGCACGCTGAGCCCCGCCTCGCTGCGAAAGGCCTCGATGGCGACGCGCGCCAGCGGGTAGCACACGAACAGCGCCAGCACGAGCCAGAGGATTGCCGTCGTCGCGATGACGCCCGGATCGCGCCCCGCCGCGCGCGCCCCGGCGGTCGCCCGAGCGCGCACTACTCGATCACCTTTTCCACCCGCGCCACCCCCGTGGGGATGGTGCGGTCGAGCTCATGCGTGGCGCGCAGGGGGACAGCCGGCTCCAGCTGACGGACGGCCTCAATCCGCAGGTCCCCGCGGTGCGTGCCGCCAGGACCCGCGGCGCCGATGGTGCCCGGCGGCCCCGGTTAGGGCCGGAGCACCTCGTTGACCCACCGATCCACCATCCTTTTGCGATTCTCGCCCGCCCAGGCCTCGTCGATCGCGATGATCTTCGCCTCCTTGAGGATCGCCGCCAGCCCCGGCTCGGTCTTCACGTCGGGATGGGCGGGGACGAAGTTGATCTTCTTCTGGGCGTAGAGGTTCTGCATCGCCGGGCTCGTGGCCCAATCGATCAGCTTTTTCCCCGTGTCCGGGTTCTTCGCGCCCTTGATCAGGGCGATGCCCTCGACCGCGGAGCCGATCCCCTCCTTCGGGAACGAGATCACGACGTCGTAGCCTTCCTGCTTGGTCTTCAGCGCGTCCACGATGAAGAAGATCCCGCCGGCCGCCTGGCCGAGCCCCACCGGCAGCGTGCCGCCACCGCCCGACTTCGTGTAGACCTGGATCTGCTCGCGGAGCTTCTTCATGTATTCCAAGGCGCGGTCCTCGTTCCGCCCGTACACCTCGAGGATGGAGAAGATCCGCGTGACGGCCGTCCCCGAAGTCCGCGCGTCCGCCATCTGGAGCTGCCCCTTGAACGCCGGATGGAGCAGATCCTGCCACGAGGTCGGCGAGGCCAGGTTGCGCTCCTTGAGGAGCTTGGCGTTGAACATGAAGACGAGCGGGTCGTCGGCAACCCCGATCCACCGGTACTGGGGATCCTTGAAGCGGGCCGGCAGCCTGTCCGCCTCCGGCGGCTTGTAGGGCTCGAAGAGGCCGGCCTGCGCGCCGGCCACGTGCGTGTCGGCGGGGCCGCCGAACAGCACGTCGATCCGCGGGTTGTCCTTCTCGGCCCGGACGCGGGCCAGCGCCTCACCCGAGGAGAAGCGGACGAAGTTGACCTTGATCCCGGTCGCCTTGGTGAACTCCTCGAAGACCGGGACCGCCCAGGACTCGGGCCAGATCGAGTAGGCGTTGAGCGTCTGCTGGGCGTGGGCCTCCAGCGCGAAGCCGAACGCGAGGACCCACCCCAGGCACCCAGCGAGCGCGTATCGCATGACACACCTCCCTCGGAGCAAAGGATGATGGCTTACCCGAGCTGCGACAGGATCGTTTTCGGGATGATCAGCCGCACCCCCATGATCGGGCGCGGCGAGGTGCCGATGACCAGGTCCCCGACGAGCGAGAGCAGCATGTACGCGTCCTCCTCGTCCAGGCCCTTCTCGGTCACCAGGTACGCGATCCCCTGCTCGACG
Source organism: uncultured bacterium (assembly GCA_964509395.1). GTDB lineage: Bacteria > Methylomirabilota > Methylomirabilia > Rokubacteriales > DASRDR01 > CAZDYT01. The sequence goes on along the minus strand of CAZDYT010000006.1, from coordinate 943 downwards.
GCGTCCCGGGTCGCCGTGTCCAGATCGGGCCCGAAGCCGACGATGTGGAGCGCGTCGGCCGTCTCGATCCGGGGCCGCGCCGTGGAGCGCGGGAGCAGGCTGAAGCGGAGCCGCGCGGTAGCCGCGCACTCGACCCCCGTGCCGCAGGCGATGCCGTCCGAGATGACGGCGTGCGGATCCCCCAGCCCGAACAGGGCGCCCGGCACGAAGACGGGGAGAAAGACCCGGCTCCCCGGCGCGACGGGCTTCTGATCCAGGTCGCCCCCGTGGAAGCCGGCGATGCCGGTGCGCGCGCCCGTCGCAGGCGTCGTCGAGAACGTGCCGAAGTTCGGGTAGACCGGGACGCGAATCCCGCCGAAGACCACGACGCCATCCTTGATGGGGACCCGCTTCATCCGAGGCGTCGGGAAGCGCTCAGGGAGAAAGCCGGCGTTGCGCTGGATCGCGACGACGCCCTCCGGCCCCGTCTCGATCTCCAGGATCTCGACGACGAGAGTCTGCCCCGGCTGGGCCCCCTCGATGTAGACGGGCCCGGTCGCCGGGGGGGTCGGATGGCCCTCCCACTCGGGCGTCCAGGGATCGGGAAGCTTCGCGATGTCACGCTCCCCCCCGAACGCGTCCTGAACCTCGACGACCAGCTCCTCCCCCGGGGCCACCCGGATGGCCGGTGGGAGGGTCGGGTCGAAGTAGAAGAAGGTGCGGTCGCTGCGAAGCCGCTTCATTCCCGGGTCATCCTCGCGTGCCGCATCGGCTCACCGCCCCGGCTCATCGGGCCCACCTCGCGAAGATGCGTTTCATCTCGAGCTCGGCCTGTCGCGCCGAGGCCCCGGGGCTCTGCTCCCCCCGGGCCGCGCGGGCGAACATCCGCGGGATGACGAAGCGGTCGAACACCTCGCTCATCGCCGCCGTGGTGTAGCCGGGATGCCCGGGAGAGGCGCTCCAC